>DATHQQ010000550.1:0-9996 GCA_035482595.1 Verrucomicrobiia bacterium | reverse complement strand
GCCCATTTCTATATCGCCCGCCAGGAGATCGAGCGCTCGCTCTGGGCGCTGTCCCAGCCGGAGCGGATGCGCTTTCTCGCTTCGGCCATCGATCCCGGCGACCTCACCCGGGCGGCCGGCCTCGCCGCCAGCGGCCGGCTGACCCTCGTCGACAAGGATATGGAGGATGTGCTCCCGGGGATCGACCTGCATCTCGCCCCCGATACCCACAGCTTCGCTTCCATCTGGGTTCGGCTGCGCAATGACCGGCGCAGGGAATCCGAGGACTGTTGGGTGCTCGCCGGCGATCTCATCTATTCCTTCGACAACATCGGCGGGCTCGCGACCGGCATCGATGCGGGCGCACCCTTTCATCCCATCGGGATCGCCGTCGGCAGCCAGGAGAATCTGCTCCATGCCACCGAGGCCATGCTGAAGGCGGTCGCCTATGAGCGCCGCCGTGTCGTGCCGGTGCATGAGGAAGCGCTCGCCCGGGTCTATCCGACCCGGGAGGTGGCGCCGGGGCTCGCCATCAGCGAGATCTGCCTAGCCGATGGCGCGGCCTCGATGGTGCACGGAGGCGCGCCCTAAGGTTGCGGCGCGCGAGCGGTGAGCCCGCCATCGGCCACGAATTGCTGACCCGTGATGAAGGTGGAATCCGACGAGGCGAGCCAGAGGGCGAGGCTGGCGATATCGGCCGGCTGTCCCGTCCGCCCCAGAGGATGGATCGAGGCGAGCCGCGCCCGCGCGGCAGCGGGATCGGCCATGCTGTCGAGATAGGCTCCCGCCATCTCCGTCTCGATCCAGCCGGGACAGATGGCATTGCAGCGAATGCCGTCCTTGCCATGGTCCACCGCGATGGCGCGGGTCAAGGCGTGGACGCCGCCCTTGGAGGCGCAATAGGCGGCGAGCCCGGGATCGGCGACGAAGCCGTCATAGGAGCCGATATTGATGATGGAGCCGCCGCCCCGCCGGCGCATCGGCGCCAGGGCCGCGCGGGCACAGAGGAACACGGCTTTCAGATTGACCGCCATGATCCCGTCCCATTCCTCTTCCGTGGTCGTCTCGATGGTCTTCTCCACCTGGATCCCGGCGTTGTTGACCAGGATATCGGGATCGCCGAAGCGCGCCTGACAGCGGGCGAAGATGCTGTCGACATCGGCCGAACGTGAGACATCGGCGGCGAGGAACAGGAAGCCCTCGCTCTCGGGCAATGCCTGTTGAGGCGCCTTGCGCGCCGTCGCCACCACATTGGCGCCCTCGGCGAGGAAGCGCTCGACGATGGCGCGGCCGATGCCTCGGGACGCGCCGGTGACGATGGCGATCTTATCGCTCAGGCGGGTCACGCGATAACACCTCTTCCGTCATCCCCGCGAAAGCGGGGATCCAGGGCCACATGCTCAACACCCTGCCGCGTGCCCTGGATTCCCGCTTTCGCGGGAATGACGATGGAGCGTCAAATCGCCGCCCCCAGGGCGTCGAGCAGCTTGCTTTGGAAGTCATGCACCGCATGCTCGCTGATCTCGCTACGCTCGGGGTCGACGACAAAACGGCCCTGGCGGTAACCGAGACTATGCAGCCCCGACTGCACGCTTTCACAGATGGGAATGTCCTCCAGCCGGACGCCATGGACGAAATCGACCACCTCCTGCTCGGCGGCCGTCAGCCGACTTTGCGGGAAATACCACTCGACCTTCTGCAGCGTCTGCTCCGGCCCCAGCGGCTGATGGTGGAAGACGGTGAGATTGCCGCCGGGATAGACCTCCAGGCACCAATTGGGCCAGAGCAGCCAGCTGCCGAATTCCTGCACCTTGCCTGCGCCCGCGGTCCGCGTGCCATAGCCCTGGGCCTCGCCCTTGTCGCGGCTATGGTGGCTGTGGTGATGCTCATGCACGGTGATCCGGTAGGAGGGATAGTCGAGCGCCCCCTCCACCAGCGTCCGGTGCGAGATCGGGCAATGGAAGCATTCGGAATAATTCTCCACCGAATTCTTCCAATTGGCGCGGAGCGGATATTCGCTGCGATAGGCGCAGACGAGCGAGGCTGCCTGCGGCGAGAAAGCGGTGACCTCGGCGGCGAGGGGGCCTGCGACCGCCTCGAACTCCGGCGCCGCGCCGTCGAGATTGACGAAGAGGAATCCGAGGAAGGAGCCGAGGCGGACGGGAGCGAGGTGGAAGCTCCCCTTGTCGAAGTCCGTCAAATGCTCGGAGCCGCGCGCGCTGCGGAGCGCGCCGGAGAGATCATAGGCCCAGGCGTGGTACGGGCAGGTGATGGCGGCCGCTTTCAGCCGGCCCTCGCCCTCGAGCAGGCGATGGGCGCGATGCTGGCAGACATTGAAGAAGGCCCTGACCTCGCCGTCCCGGTCACGCAGCAGAACCACGCTCTGGTCCAATATATCGCGGACGATATAGCTTCCGGGCTCGGGGATCATCGAGACATGGCCGACATATTGCCAGCTGCGGTGGAAGACGCGCCGCCGCTCGCGCTCGAAGATCTCAGGATCGAAATAATAGAAGCCCGGCAGCGTCCGCGAACGGGCGGGATCGCGATCGAAGCCCGTGATGGCTCCTGGGGTGGCGGCAATCTCGCTCATGAGTTCCTTACCCTTTCCTCCCGCCGCCGCGCCTCAGAGCGGCGGGAGATGCAGCCAGTCGGCGATGCCGCCGAAGACGAGATTGGCGGCATAGGCGGCGATGATCATGCCCATGATCCGCTTGATCACATTGGCCCCGCCGATGCCGATGAGCCGGGTGATGGGCCCGGCCAGCAGGAGAAGAAGATAGGCGATGAGCAGTACGGCCGCTACGGCCACGGTGGTATGCACCTGCTCGAGGAGGTTGACCCTCGAATTGTCGGTCCGCAGGATGACCGTCAGCATCGCGCCGGGGCCGGCCAGATTCGGTATGGCCAGGGGATAAACCGCGATCTGCATGGGGGTCTGGCGGGACTCGGGATCCTGCACCGGCGGCTCCTTGCCGATCACCATCTCCACCGCGAAGAGGAAGAGGATCAGCCCCCCGGCGACCGCGAAGGCGCGCAGCGAGATGCCCATGGAATTGATGATGATCTGGCCGACGCAGATGAAGAAGTAGAGCACGATCAGGGCCACGAAGGTCGACATGGCCGCGATCTTGCGCTGGGCCGCCTTGTCGAAGGCGCCGGTGAGACCGATGAAGATCGGCAGGGCCGTGATCGGGTCGATGATGACCCAGATCGTGATGAAGTCGCTCAGAAAATCGCCGAACATCCGGCCCCCCAGTCCCGCTCGCCGCAGCCTAGCAGGCCGGCGAGGCCCGGCAAACCGGCGACTTCAGGCCCTCCGGGTGACGATGCGGAAGAAGACGACCGTCAGCGCCAGCACCAGGACCAGCAGGACGAAGGAAACCGCCGCACCCTCGTTGATGGCGAGCCCCAGGAAGGCGCGCTTATAGGCGAAATAGCTCAGCAAATCGGTGGCGATGCCGGGGCCGCCCTTGGTCAGCACATAGACCAGGTCATAGGTGCGGAACTCGTTGATGAGCTGGATGATGACCGCGATCGCCGCCACGGGGCGCAGCAGCGGCAGGGTCAGGTACCAGAACTGCTGCAGGCTGGTGGCGCCATCCACCGCCGCCGCCTCATAGGGATCCTTGGGCAATGAGGCGAGGCCCGCGGCCAGGATCAGGATTACGAAGGAGACCTGCTGCCAGACATCGATGAAGACGACGGTCCAGAAGGCCATGTTGCTCTCGCCCAGCCAATCGACGCCCGCGAATCCCGCGGCCTGCAGCAGCTCATTGACGATGCCGAGATTGGGCTGCAGCAGCATGTGCCAGATGAGGGCGACGCTCACCGGCGACATGGCCATGGGTATGGTGAGGATGGCGAAATAGATCGCCTTCGCCCGCACCACCCGGTTCAGCAGAAGCGCGACACCGAGGCCGAGCAGGAACTCGAAGACCACGGTGAAGCTCGAATATTTGATGGTGAGCCAGACCGAATGCCAGAAATACTCGTCGCTCATCACCCGGCGGAAATTTTCCAGCCCGGTGAAGGGATGAAAGCGCGGGTGGAGCAGGGTGAAGCTGGAGATGGTCAGCAGCAGGGCATAGAGCAGCGGCAGGCCGATCACGATGGTGATGAGGGCCAGGCCCGGCGCGGCGAACTTCCAGCCGGTCATGACCCAGCGGTCCGGCGGCGGGCGCCGCCTTCGGGTCGTATCGAGTGTGTCGGTCGCCATCTAAGCGAGGGCGGCGCGGCGGCGAGGGAATGCCTCGCCGCCGAACGCCTTCTTCCTATTGCGACTTCTTCAGGAGATCGTCGAGGCCGTCGGCCGCCGATTTGATGGCATCGGCCGGCTTGGCCTCGCCCGAAGCGGCCAGGGAGAGCTGGCGGCCCAGCACATCCTCGTACTGCGCCGAATAGGCGAAGACGGGGAAGGGCTCGCCGCTGCTCACCACCGCCTCGGCCTGCTTGTAATAAGGATACTTGGCCAGCACATCGGCGTTCTCATAGACGTCCTGGCGCACCGGCGCATGACCCTGGAGCGCACGCGCGATGGAGATCTTCTCGCTTTGGACCCAGCTGATGAACTTCCAGGCGGCGTCCTGGATCTCCGGGGTCTCGTTCTTCGGGATGGCCCAGCCCCAGCCGCCGCTCTCGCCATGGCCGCCGGGCATGACCGACAGCGCAACCTTGCCGGCCGCGTTGGGGCATTTCGTCTTGTCGTCGACCTGGGGCAGCATCCACCAATAGGTGACCATGCTCCAGGCCTTGCCGTCGCACATCAGGCGGAAGGTATCGTCCAGGGTCGCGGAGAGCGCGCCCTTCTGCGCCCCATGCTGGATGTTGTCGACATAGAGCTCCAGCGCCTTGACCGCCTCCGGGCTGTTGAGGGCGACCTTGCCGTCCTTGTCGAGATAGGCGGCCCCGGAGGAGAAGAGGTAGTTCGAGAACTCCATGCTGTTGGGATCGCCGCGCTGGCCCTGCATGGCCGATCCGGTGACCCCGCCATTGGCATTCATGAATTTGGCGAGCTCGACATAATCGGCCAGGGTCTCGGGCAG
The DNA here is from genome assembly GCA_035482595.1 of Verrucomicrobiia bacterium. Taxonomy (GTDB): domain Bacteria; phylum Pseudomonadota; class Alphaproteobacteria; order Dongiales; family Dongiaceae; genus DASXQK01. The sequence continues at coordinate 4,972 of DATHQQ010000550.1, read as the reverse complement.
CTTCAGCTCCTTGCCCGTGGCGGATTTATAGGCCGCCTGGATCTTCGGATCGCCCAGCAGGTCGGTGCGGTAGATGAGCCCCATGGAGTAGTTGTACATGGGGATCATGTAGAGGGTGCCCTTGTGGCGCCCGACCAGATCCATCATCGCGGGGATAAAGGGCTTCAGATCGAAGTTCGTCTTGTCGACGAAGGGCTGGAGGTCGGCCAGCCAGCCAGCCTCGGGAAATTCGCCGGCCCAGAGGAAATCGACCTCGAGCACATTGTAGAAGCTGCTCTGGCCGGTGAGCTGGGTCACCAGCTTGTCATGCATCTCGGAATAGACCAGGCGCTGGAACTTCACCTTGATGCCGGTCTCCTTCTCGAAATCCGGCAGCATGGCCTCGATGATTTGGGATTCCGGCACATCTTCCATCAGGGCATTGAGGGTGATCTGATCGGCCCGGGCCGCCGGCGAGCCGGCAGCCATCAGCGCGGCCATCGCCGCACCGCCCAGCCATGGCATCAGTTTCTTGAGCTTCATGGGTGTCTCCTTTGTGATGAGCCTCTGTTCTGTCCGGAACCTCGGGATCCGGTAGTCGCCCGGCTTTGCGCGCGCCGGGAGCGGCGGGGCGCGATCGTCATTTGATCGCGCCGAAGGTGAGCCCGCGGACCAGATGCCTCTGGATCAGCCGCGAGGCGATGATGAGGGGGACGACCGCCAGAACGACGCCGGCGGAGATCTCGGCGATCTCGACCCCGTTCTGCGATTGCAGCCCGGCCAGGGCCACCGGGATCGTCGCCGTGGTCGGCCCCGTCAGGATCAGGGCGAAGAGGAACTCGTTCCAGGCCAGGATGAATCCCAGCACCGAGGCGGCGGCAAGCCCCGGCAGGGAGACGGGGATGACGATGCGCCAGAAGGCGCCCCAGACCGTGGCGCCGTCGACCTGGGCCGCCCATTCCAGCTCGATGGGCACGCCCTCGAAGAAGCCCATCAGGATCCAGGTGAGGAAGGGCAGGTTCATCGCCCCATAGGCGATGACGAGGCCGGTGACGGAATTGGTGAGGCCGGCGATGCGGAAGAGGCCGAAGACCGGCAGAACCAGCGCAACCGGCGGCAGCATCTGGGTCGCCAGGACGAGAAAGCGGCTCGCCTGGCCACCGGTGCGGTAGCGGGCAAACGCATAGCCGGTCATGGCGGCGATGGGCAGGCCCAGCAGGGTCGAGCCGGCGGCGGCGATCAGGCTGTCCTGATAGGCGAGCGCGAAGGCATCCTTGGCGAAGAGCTTGATGTAGTTGGCGAGCGTCACATCGGGGAGGAGGGCCACCTTATAGGCCATGGAATCGGGCACGAAGCTGGTGCGCAGGACCCAGAGCGGAGGCAGCAGGATGTAGAGCGAGAACAGCGCCAGCAGCAGATGCGGCACCAGGCTTCCCAGCCTCTTCACGCCTCGATTCCTCCCATGGGTGTCATGCCCTCACATCAATCCATCAGCACGCCGCCGCTGGCGTTGACCGCCTCGCCGGTGAGGAACCGCGACAGATCGCTCGCCAGGAACAGCACGATGTCGGCCACATCTTCGGGCTCCTCGATGCGCCCCAGCGGCGTGAGCGCGACATATTCGGCGCGCACCGCCTCGGGGGTCATGCCGCGGAGCTTGCCCTCCCATGCGATCTCGCGTTCCTGCATGCCGGTGCGCACGAAGCCGGGGCAGACGCAATTGACGCGGATACCCTGCTTGCCGACCTCCCGCGCCAGGGCCTGGGTGAATCCCACCACGGCGAATTTGCTCGCCGAGTAATGGGCCAGCAGCGGGGCGCCGATCTTGCCGGCGAGCGAAGCCGTATTGACGATGACGCCGGGGCTTCCGGATTTGAGCCAGCGGCGCACCGTGGCTTGGTTGCTGAGGAAGATGCCCTTGGCGTTGACGTCCATATTGGCATCCCATTCCGCCTCGGTCAGATCGGCGACCGGGTTCATGGTGGAGATGCCGGCATTGGCGGCCAGGATGTCGAGCCCGCCGAAAGCCGCGAAGGCGCGGTCGAAGACCGCCGCCGTCTCGCCGGCGCTCGTGACGTCGAGGCCAGCGGAGATGGTGTCGCCGCCGATCTCCTTGGCGAGGGCAGCTGCGGCCTCGCCGTTCTTGTCGGTGACCGCGATGCGGGCGCCGGCCCCTGCCAGCGCCTTTACGATGGCGCGGCCGATGCCTGAGGCGCCGCCGGTCACCAGTGCACGCTTGCCCGCCAGTAATCCGGTCTTGCTCATCGCTCTCCTCCTGGATCCAAACGCGGGTAGAGCGTCTTCAGCCGCTCGTAGGTCTCGCGATAATTCTGATAGGCGCGGTCATAGACCGGGCGATGGGCGGCGATCGGCTGGAATACGCGCCCGCCCGCGACATAGCGCGAGATGCCGGCGAAATCGGGCAATAAGCCAGCGCCATGGCCGGCCACATAGGCAGCCCCCAGGCAGGAGCCGGGATGCTGGTCGATGCGCTGCACTGGCCGGTCGATGACATCGGCGGCGATCTGCAGCCAGAGGTCGCTCGCCGCCCCGCCGTCGCAGGCGAAGACGCGCTCGACGCCGAGACCGCGCTCGGCGAAGACCTCGATATGGTGGCGGAAGCCGAAGATGACGCCCTCCAGCGCCGCCCGCCAGATATGGGCGAGGCGGTGATGCAGGCCGAGGCCGAGGAGCGTGCCGCGGGCATGGGGATCCTGCAGCGGCGTCTTCTCGCCGAGGAAATAGGGCAGCAGCAACAGCCCCTCGGAGCCGGCCGGGACCTCGCTCGCCAGCCGGTCGAGCCAGGCATGGATGCTGAGACCCGCGGCGGATGCTGCCGCCTGCTCCCCGCCGGCGAGCTGACGCACGATCCAGTTCAGCAGGCTGCCGCTGGTGGCGGTGCAGCCATTGCTGAAATAGAGCCCGGGAATGATGTGATAGTCGATGAAAAGCCGCGGGTCGGTCACCTGCTTGTCGGTCGAGAGCAGGATGTCGCCCGCCCCGCCGAATTTCAGCACCAGATCGCCTTCGCGCGAGGCGCCGGCGACATAGGCCGAGGCGACGTGATCGGCGCAGCCGGCGACCACTGGCGTGCCGGCCGCCAGCCCCGTGGCCGCGGCGGCCTCGGCGGAGACCTGGCCAACCACCTCATGCGAGGCACGGATCGGCGGGAGCAGGCTGGGCTCGATGCCGGCCTCGGCCAGGAGCTCGGCCGAGAATTCGCGCCGGCGGATATCCATGAGGCCCGATTCCAGCGCCCAATTGTGGTCGACGCTGCGGACGCCCGTCAGGCGAAAGGTGATGTAGTCATAGGAGCCGAAGATGGTGGCGATGCGGGCGACGACTTCGGGCTCGTGATGCTGGAGCCAGCGCAGCTTCGGGGCCACGATCTGCTGGTTGACGCTGCCGCCGGTGGCGGCGAGGAACGCCTTTGGATCGACCCGCGCCGCCATGGCGTCGATCTCGGGCAGGGCGCGGGCGTCGTTCTGCTGCATGCTCCGGCGCAGCGCCCGGCCCTCGGCATCCAGCAGCACCACGGCCGGCACCATGCCGGTGGTGCCGACGGCCGCGATATCGGCGCCAGTGAGCCCGGTCTTCTGCAGCAGCTCGGCGATGATGGCGCGGCTGTTGGACCACCACTGCTCCGGATCCTCCTCCGCCCAATTGGCCTCGGGCGAATGCAGATCGGCCGGGCGCTCCGCTTTCGCGAGCGTGCGGCCCTCGGTATCGATCAGGATACCGATGGTCGAGGTGGTGCCGATATCTATGCCAAGAAGAATGGGCATCTAGCGCAGCCGGCGAACCAGATCCATGAAGCGCTTCACCCGGTCCCCATCGACGGGATTCCAGGTGATGCCGTCGCGCTTGAAATGGGTCCCGATGACGCAGCCGTCGGCGACCTCCAATATGCCCTTCACCGTGTCGATGTTGACACCGGTATTGGCGAAGACGGGCGTGTCCTTGACAGCGGCCTTGGCCGCTTTGAGATCGCTGGTATCCACCCCCTCGCCGGTCATGGGGCCGGAGACGACGACGACATCGGCCAAGGCCGAGAAGACGGCGCTGCGGGCGCGTTGCGCGATGCTGCGGCTGCCCATCGGCGAGGCGAATTCAGCGGTGATGTTGTAGAGCAGCTTGAAATCGTCGCGCGCCAGATTGTGGCGCAGCCTGAGCGCGCTGGCGGCGTCGGGCTGCCAGAGCCCCATGTCGGAATCATAGACGCCTGTCATCACCTCGCGCCCGAAGGCCGCCCCCGTGGCGACGCCAAGCGCAACGGTGGCGGACGGATCCCAGAGATAGTCGACGCCGAAGGGTCGCGTGATCATCGGCTTCAAAGTGGCGATGGCGGCGGCCATGGCGGCAACGGTCTCGGGCGTCGCCTTCATGAGATAGGGCCGGTCGCCCTCATTGCCGAACATCACCGCATCGACGCCACCGGCCTGAAGATTCTCGAGGTCCGCTGCGCAGGAATCGACCAGCCATTGCACGCCGCGCTTGGCGTCGTATTGCGGCGAGCCGGGCAGGGGCGGGAAATGCACCATGGCGATGATGGGCTTCTCGGCTCCGAAGGTCTCTTTCAGCATCGCGGGCGTTCTCCTGTCATTCGGCCCGGTTCAGACGAGCCGGGGAAGGGCGTTGGTGGTCTGGGGATCGAAGAGCCTGATCTCGGCGGAATCGAGGTAGAGGCGCTGCCGGCTGCCGATGGGCGCGCGATAGTCGCGGCCAAGCTTGGCGGAGATCTCGACGGCCGGCTGGCCGCCGAGGCCCAGCACCAGGATCACCTCGGCGCCGAGGGCCTCCAGCGCCACCACGCTGCCCTCGATGGGCAGCCATGTGGGCTGCACCGGATCTTCGTGAACATCCTCCGGACGGAAGCCGAGAATGACCGGCTTGCCGGCGTAAGGCTGATAGCCCCGGGCGATCACCGGCGGCAAAGTGAGGGCGACCCCGGCCGCCTCCAACCGCAGTGCGCCCGAAGCTTCCGCCACAAGCC
>DATHQQ010000549.1:0-8633 GCA_035482595.1 Verrucomicrobiia bacterium | reverse complement strand
GAACACGGCCTCCTGGCCGCTCATCATGACCGAGGAATTGGTGTTCTGGGCGCCCAGATCGATGGTGGCGATGTCCTGCAGCCGCACCAGGCTGCCGCCCTGGGCCTTGACCGTCATCTGCTTGAACTGGTCGAGATTCGTCAGCCCCGTGTCGGCGGTCACGTTGGTGACGGTGAAATAGCCCTTGGCCTGGCCCGGCGCCGACTGGAAGTTGTTGGATTGGATGGCGAGCGCCACATCGGCGCCGGTCACGCCGCGGGCCGCCATCTTCAGGGGATCGAGCCAGACGCGCATGGCGAAGGTCTGGCCACCGAGGATATCGGCGGAGGCCACGCCGTCCACGGTGGCGAGCAAAGGCTGCACGACGCGGCTGAGGTAGTCGGTGATCGCAGCACCGGAGAGCTGGGGGCTGGAGAAGCCGATATACATGATCGCCGTGGTGTCGCCTGTCGACTTGGTGATGACCGGGTCGTTGGCTTCCCTCGGGATCAGGTATTTGACCTGCTGGACCTTGGCCATGACGTCGGTCATGGCCTTGTTCGGGTCGAAGTTCAGTTTGACATAGGCCGTGATGGTGCTGGTGTTCTGGGTCGAGGAGGAGGTCAGGTAGTCCAGGCCCTCCGCCGAGGCGACCGCCTGGGCGATGGGCTGGGTGATGAAGCCCTGCATCAGATCCGCAGGCGCGCCGGGATAGGCCGTGGTGACGGTGATGACCGTATTGGACAGCAGTGGGTACTGCCGGATCGGCAGGCTGTAGAGCGACCGCGTCCCGATCAGGAGAATCAGCAGGCTGACGACGACGGCCAGGACCGGGCGGCGGATGAAGATGTCGGTGAAGCGCATGATGACCCTGGAGGGCGGTTTCCTTCGTCGTTATGGCTTCGTCGTTACGGCTTCGTCGGGGCGGGCCTCAGTTGGTCGGCGCCGACGTCGGAGTTTTCAGCACACCGGTTCCCGTGACCACGGCCTCGGAGCCGGTATGCAGCTTCACTTGGCCGGCGCTGACCACCAGCTCGCCCGGCTTGACGCCGTCGGTGATGGCGATCAGGCCATCGTGGCGCGGACCGGTCTTCACGAAGGTCTGCTCGGCCGTATAGATCTGCAGGCCGTCCTTGTCCTTGCTCGTGGGCTTCAGGATGAAGACGGATTCGCCATAGACGCTGTAGTCCACCGCGGTTTCCGGCAGGGTCACCACATCGGGCTGGGGGGGAAGCAGGACCCGCGCCGCGCCGAACATGCCGGGGAGCAGGAGATGCTGGGGGTTGTCCAGGCTCGCCTGCACCTTGATCGAGCGCATCTCGGGATCGAGCTGGGGCTCGATCGTCGTGAGCTTGGCCTGGAACACGCGTCCCTTGAAGGCATCGACCCGGATCTCCACCGTCTGTCCCACCTTGAGATCGGCGCGCGTCTGCTCCGGCAAGGTGAAGTCGACATAGAGATTGTCGAGGTCGGTCAAGGTGACGATCGGCGTGCCCGCAGTCAGGTACTGGCCGACCTCGATCTGGCGCACGCCGAGCTCGCCGGAGAAGGGGGCGCGCACCAGCTTCTCGGCGATCACCGCCTCGGAGTGGGTCATTCCCGCCTGGGCCACGGCGAGGTCGCTCTCGTTCTGATCCACGGTCTGCTGGGCGGTATATTGCTGGTTGGCGAGCTTGCGGTTGCGGCTCAGCGTCACCTCCGCCAGCTTGGCCTGGGCCTTGAAGGTCGCGAGATCGGCCTGCTCCGGCTCGTCATTGAGCTGCACCAGGGGATCGCCGGCCTGCACGCTGGCACCTGATTCGAACATGATCTTCACGACCCGGCCGCTGAGCTCGGGCGAGACGGTCACCTTATGCACGGCGCGCACGCTGCCGATGCCGTCGAGATAGCGCGACATGGCCGCGGTGGTGACGGTGACGGCTGCGACGGGCTCCGGCGGCCGGGGTGCCGAGATGAATCCCGCGATCATGCCCTCTTTGAACTTCTCGAAGGCATAGAGGCCGACCAGAATCGCGGCGATCACCGCGGCCATGATGCCAAGCCGCAGCAAAAGCTTCCACCGCCGCGGCTGCGGCCGCTGGATGGTCAAGGGTTCGGCCGAGAGGTTCGCGGGCGCGATCTTGTTGGGGCTGCGCATATCCATGATGGGCCTGCTCTGCTGCTCGCTCAGGTCCGCTATTTCAACCGCGCGGCGGCGCCGCTTGCGGCCAGCTCGGGCTCGCGAGGGTCCAGGCCGGCGATCTGATGGCGCTTCATCGCCCCGGCGAGGGAGGCCGCCATTCCCGGGCCCGCCGCGGTTCCGCAATGGCGTTCGATCGCCGCATCGCTCAGCCCGATCCCGCGCAGGCAGAAGCGTACCGCCTCGGCGGTGACGGCTTCGATCGTCCCGTTATAGGGGATGACCTGATTGCCGGGCAGGCGGCCATGGGCGATTTGGGTGGCGACGTGGCCGGCGAACCAGAAGGCGTTCAGGGGATCCATGCCCAACCCCTGGATATCGCCGGTCCGGCGCGCCGCGGCGATGCTGGCCTCGAAGATCGGCAGGCATTGCCCGGCGACCCGCGACAGGAGGCGGCGAGCATATTCGCCATCCTCGAGCAGGCTCTGGAGGATTAGGCGCTGGCGGATCTTTGAGGTGCCGGGGTCGTCGAAGGCGCCGAAGACCACATGCTGGAACATGGCCTGGACCATCTCGGTCAAGGTGGCCGTCGACGGCGCCAGGGCGTTCAGCTCCGCCAGCGCCGGGTCGACCTGGCAGCCGAGCTGCTGGATCGCATCGTAGAGCGCGGCCTTGGTCGGAAAATGGCGGTAGAGCAGGGCCTCCGACACGCCGGCCTGCTCGGCCAGCTCCTTGGTCGTGGTGCGGCTGAACCCCTTGCGGGCGAAGAGCGGCATCGCGGTCTCCACGATCGCCCGCTTGCGTGCCGCCGCGTCCATGCGTCTCTTGGCCATGGCGGGGCAACTTAGTGGTTACTTACTTACTGTCAAGCGCGTCCATCGGCCGTTATCGGAATCCCGCGGGCTGTGGCCCGGGCGCGACAGGGTAGCGGCCCTAGCCGCTGCCGGTTGCAGTATTGAGAATGCGGCCACCCCCACCCCGGCCCTCCCCGTCAATGCGCGGACCTGACCGCCCGCAGGGGGAGGGGGAAGAGGGGGCGGCCGGGTCAATGAACCCTGGGCAGGTGCTATTTCGCCTTGGCTTCGGCCTCGAGGGCCGCCTTCACCGCGGGCCGGGCCGCGACGCGGTCCCAATAGGCCTGCAGCACGGGCCATTTGGCGAGATCGACGCCGACATGGCCCGACCAGCCGAGGACGACGAAGAGATAGGCATCGGCCACCGTGAAGGTCGAGCCCATCAGGTAATCCTTGCCCTGCAGGCTTTTGCTGAGGAAATCGAGGCGTCCGCCGATCTTGGTCCTGCTCATCTCCTTAAAGGCGTCCGGCGTCTGGGGGTTGAACAAGGGACTGTAAGCCTTATGCATCTCCGAGGTGACGAAGTTCAGCCATTCTTGGAGCCGGTAGCGATCCATGGTGCCGGCCGGCGGGGCCAGCTTGGAAGCCGGCTTCTGGTCGGCGATGTATTGCACGATCGACGGGCCCTCGGTCAGCACCTGCCCGCCTTCGAGCTCCAGCACCGGCACATAGCCCTTGGGGTTGATGGCCTTGAAGTCCTTGCCCGACTTCGTCCGCTTGGCCCCCAGGTCGACCGTCTCCATATCGAAGGGGATGCCGGCCTCCCGCAGCGCGATATGGGGCGAGAGCGAGCAGGCGCCGGGGGAAATGTAGAGCTTCATGGGTGGATCCTCCCTTATGTGGTCCTGGAAATGAAAGAATGGAAAGCTGACGTCGAGGGCGGCGCGGGGAGCCCGGGTTGGAGCCTCGCCCGTTGTGCTGGCTTATGGCGTGCTGGCTTAAGGATGGGGATTCGACGGGCCCTGCTTCAAGCCCCGTTGATGCACATTAGGGAAGGCAGACGCGCCTTGGTATCCGATCGGTGACCGGGGAAAAGCAGTCCTTCCACAATATCTGGGGGGTGGCTCGCCCCGGTTGGATTAATTTCGCTTAAGGAGGCAGGATTCCACAGCCTCCCTCGTGGTAAACTTGATATGGCTTGGGAGCGGCTCCTGAGGCCGCTCGTCTTCCCTGGGAGCAATGGATGGCCTCGAGCGGCAAGACGCGTGCGCTACTCGCACTCGTCCTGGCGGCTGGCGTTGCGGCGGCTGGCTATACCCTTTACGCCCGGCCCGGAAACGCGCCGACCGGCGGGGTGAAACCGCGCGCCTCGGCGATCGTGCCCGTCACCGTCGCCACGGCCACCCAGGGCGAGTTCCAAGTCCGCGACCATACCATCGGCACGGTCAGCATCGACGCCACGGTTCAGGTCAAATCCCGGGTCGATGGCCAGGTGATGGAAGCGCTCTTCACCGAGGGGCAGATGGTCCGCAAGGGCGATCTGCTGTTCCGGATCGATCCGCTGCAGTATCAGGCCCAGGTACAGCAGGCGGAGGCGGCGCTGGCCCGCGACCAGGCTCAGCTCTCCAATGCCCAGGCCGATCTCAAGCGCTTCAGCGATCTCACCAAGAAGGGCTTTGCCACCGTCCAGGAGCAGGAGCAGGCGACCGCCCAGGCCAAGGTGATGACGGCGGCCATCATGGCCGATCAGGCGGCCATCGATCTCGCCAAGCTCCAGCTCGGCTATACCGAGATCCGCTCCCCCATCGACGGCAAGACGGGCCGCATCCTGGTCGAGGCCGGCAATCTGGTGAAGGCGAACGACGTGCCTCTGGTAGTCATCAACCAGCTGCAGCCGATTTCCGTCACCCTCGCCTTGCCCCAGCGCGACCTGCCTTTGCTCCAGCGCCGGATGGCGAAGGGCAAGCTGGCGGTGATCATCGCCATCCCCGGCGACAGCGGCGGCCGTCTCAAGGGCAAGGTCGATTTCATCAACAACGCGGTCGATGCGGCCTCCGGCACGATCCAGCTCAAGGCCACCTTCGACAACGCCGATCTGCGCCTGGTGCCCGCCCAGATGGTGGACGCCGTCATCGTTCTGCAAACCCTCGATGACGCGATCACCATCCCTTCCGAAGCCGTCAATGACGGCCAGGCCGGGCGCTATGTCTATCTGGTCAAGGCGGACAAGACGGTCGCAGCACAGAACGTCAAGGTGGTCTATGAGGAAGACGGGCGCAGCGTCATCTCCGAAGGGCTGAAGGCGGGCGATGTGGTGGTGACCGACGGCCAGCTTCGTCTCGCGCCCGGCATGAAGATTTCGATCAAGGCGAGCGCCGATTCCGGGCCGCAGGCGTCCAAATCGGACATCTCCCAGGGGGACGGGCCGATTCAGCAGGCCGGAGAATAGCCGATGAGCTTCTCGGGGCTCTTCATCGCCCGGCCGGTCATGACCTGCCTGCTGATGATCGCTCTCGTGATCTTCGGTGCCTTCGGCTATTCCCAGCTCCCGGTCAGCGAGCTGCCCAATGTGGATTTCCCCACCATCGCGGTGACGACCTCGCTGCCCGGGGCCGATCCGGAGACCATGGCCTCGGCGGTCGCCACGCCGCTCGAGAGCCAGTTCTCCACCATCGCCGGGGTCGATTCCATGACCTCGACAAGCAGCCAGGGCACGACCCGCATCACCTTGCAGTTCTCCCTGGACCGCAACATCGACGGCGCGGCGCAGGATGTGCAGTCGGCGATCTCCACGGCGCTGCGCGACCTGCCGGCCGACCTGCCCAATCCGCCGAGCATGCGCAAGGTCAACCCCTCGGATTCGCCGATCCTGTTCCTGGCGATGAGCTCGCCGACCTTGCCGCTGCAGCAGGTGGACGAATATGCCGAGACCATGCTGGCCCAGCGCCTGTCGAGCCTGCCGGGCGTCGCCCAGGTGAATGTCTACGGCTCGCAGAAATTCGCCGTGCGCATCAAGCTCAATCCCGATGCGCTCGCCGCCCGCGGCATCGGCCTCGACGAAGTCCAGGCCGCCGCGCAAGCCGGCAATGTCAATCTGCCCACCGGCAGCCTCGAGGGCACCAAGACCGCCCAGAACATCCGGGCGGACGGGCAGATCTTCGATGCCGCGACCTTCCGCCAGCAGATCGTCGCCTATCGCGGCGGCGCGCCGGTGCGCCTCGGCGACATCGGCACCATCCTGGACAGCGTCGAGAACGACAAGGTCGCGAGCTGGTACAACGGCGTGCGCGCCGTCGTCCTCGCCATCCAGCGCCAGCCCGGGTCGAACACCATCGAGGTGGTGAATTCGATCCGCCGCGTGCTGCCGAGCTTCGAGGCGCAGCTGCCGCCCGCCGTCAATCTCAACATCATCTACGACCGCAGCCAGTCGATCCGCGCCGCCGTCTCCGACGTGCAGTTCACCCTGATGCTGGCGGCAGCCTTGGTGGTGCTCGTCATCTTCATCTTCCTGCGCAACATATCGGCGACCCTCATCCCGTCCCTGGCACTGCCGATCTCGGTCATCGGCACCTTCGCGGGCATGAGCCTGATGGGCTACAGCCTCGACAACCTGTCGCTGATGGCCCTCACGCTCTCCGTCGGCTTCGTCGTCGACGACGCCATCGTCATGCTGGAAAACATCGTGCGCCATATGGAGGAGGGCGAGCCCCCGCTCCAGGCCGCGATCAAGGGCGCGCGCGAGATCGGCTTCACCATCATGTCCATGACGCTGTCCCTGGCGGCGGTCTTCATCCCGGTACTGTTCATGGGCGGCATCGTCGGCCGCCTGCTGCATGAGTTCGCGGTCACCATCGTGCTGGCGATCCTGGTCTCCGGCATCGTCTCGCTGACCCTGACCCCGATGCTCTGCAGCCGCTTCGTCCAGGCCCAGCACGGGCGCAAGCACGGCCTGGTCTATCGCGTCTTCGAGCGGGGGTTCGACCTGATGCAGGGCGGCTATGCGGCGAGCCTCGGCTGGGCGCTGCGTCACCGGCCGCTGTTCTTGCTGGTCTTCATCGGGAGCCTGGCGGGAACGGTCTATTTCTTCCGCGACATTCCCAAGGATTTCCTGCCCAGCGAGGATACCAACCAGATCGTCGCCTATACCGAAGGCGCGGACGGCCTCTCCTTTGCCGAGATGGTGCGCCATCAGAATGCGGTGTTGCAGGTGATCCGCGCGGATCCCAACATCGAAGCGACGATGTCCGCCGTGGGTGCCGGCGGTCCGCGGGCGACCAGCAATTCCGGCAATCTCGTGATGCGGCTGGTTCCGCGCAACCAGCGCAAACTCTCGGCCGATCAGATCATCCAGGAGCTTAGGCCCAAGCTGGCGCAGATCCCGGGCGTCAATGTCTATCTGCAGAATCCGCCGGTCATCCGGGTCGGCGGCAATTTCACGAAATCGCAGTATCAATACACCTTGCAGAGCCTCGATCTGCACCAGCTCTACGACACCTCCGCCAAGCTCCTGGATGCGCTCCAGAAGACGCCGGGCTTCCAGGACGTCACCAGCGACATGGATCTGACGGGGCCCACTGTCGACATCGCCATCGACCGCTCCCGGGCGGCGGCGCTGGGCATCTCGGCCCAGCAGATCGAGCAGGCACTGGCCGCCTCGTTCGGCTCGCAGCAGATATCGACGATCTACACCGCCTCGAACCAGTATCAGGTCATCGTCGACCTGGAGGACCGCTATCAGCGCGATGCCGCAGCACTGGGGCGGCTCTATATCCGCTCCGCCGCCGGGACGCTCACCCCCTTGCGCGAGCTGGTCAAGATCACCCATGGCACCAGCCCCCTCACCGTCAACCATCAGGGTCAGCTCCCCGCCGTCACCATCTCCTTCAATCTGCCGCCGGGGCGCACGCTGAGCCAGGCCGAGGCGGATCTGGGCAAGGTGGAGGCCTCCATCGGCATGCCGGCCAGCGTGGAGACCAGCTTCCAGGGCACGGCCCAGGCCTTCCAGGATTCGACCCGGGGCCTGGGCCTGCTGCTGGGCCTTGCGGTGCTCGTCGTCTATATCGTGTTGGGGATTCTCTATGAGAGCTTCTTCCACCCCCTGACCATTCTCTCCGGCCTGCCCTCGGCGGGCATGGGGGCGCTGATCGCCCTCGAGCTGGCGGGCCTGCCCCTCAGCCTCTATGCCTTCGTGGGCATCATCATGCTGGTGGGCATCGTCAAGAAGAATGCCATCATGATGATCGACTTCGCCCTCGAGCGGCAGCGCGGTGCCGGCATGGCGCCCGCGGCCGCCATTCTCGAAGCCTCCGTCATCCGCTTCCGCCCCATCATGATGACCACCATGGCCGCCTTCATGGGCGTGCTGCCCATCGCGGTCGGCCTGGGCACCGGCTCCGAATCGCGCCGGCCGCTCGGCATCGCCATCGTCGGCGGCCTGGTCCTGTCGCAGCTCCTCACCCTCTACATCACCCCGGTGCTCTACCTCTATATGGAGAACGTCGCCGGCTGGTTCGGCGTCGGGCGCAAGCCCAAGAAGCTGCCGCCGTTGCCGGAACCCCAGACGGAGACCCGCGCCGCTGCCTGAGGCGGCTCTATCGCCGCCGACCCAAGTGTAGCCTCTGGCGGCCTAGCGCCGCCGGCCCAGGAGCAAATGAACGCTGCAGGCGCCGAGGCCGCAGAGCGCGATCACCAGGGCCATGGGCAGCGGCGTTCCGTCGTAGAGCGCGCTGACCAGCCCGCCG
>DATHQQ010000548.1:0-3836 GCA_035482595.1 Verrucomicrobiia bacterium | reverse complement strand
AGGCCTCTGTTCTGGCGGGGGGCAGCCAGGCGCTGGCGAAAGCGTTCTGGGCGAGCTGGCGCAGCTCGGAATGGCCGAGACCCGCTTCCTCATGGACCCGCATCAGATTCTCGTTCATGTAGCCCGGGAAGTAGGCGGGATCGTCGGAGTTCACGGTCACCCGCATGCCCTTGTCGAGCATGGCCTTGATGGCGCCCGCTTTGCTGCCATCGGTGACATAGGCATTCGAGATCGGGCAAACCGTCAAGGCGAGCGAGCGTCGCTTGATCTCGGCGCAGAGCATCTCGTCTTCGAGCGAATTGACGCCATGATCGATCCGGTCGACGCCGATATCGCGGATGGTTTGCCAGATATGGCCCACCGACCCCTGTTGATCGACGTCGCAGTGCATCGTCAGGAGATAGCCTTCCTGCCGCGCCCGTTGAAAGACCTTGGCGAATTTGACGGGGGGATTGTTCTTCTCGTCGGAATCGAGGCCGACCCCCACGATCCACTCCCGATAGGCCAACGACTGCAGCAGGGTCGTCATGGCAAACTCGGCGCTCCAGTCGCGCAGGAAGCACATGATGAGCTGGGAGTTGACGCCCAAGCTCCTCTGCGCCTCCATCTGCGCCCGGCGCAGGCCGCGGATGACGGTGTCGAAAGCCACGCCGCGGGCCGTATGTGCCTGGGGATCGAAGAACATCTCCGCATAGCGGACATTCTGCGACTGCGCCTTGCGCAGATAGGCAAGGGTCACGTCATAGAAATCCTGCTCCGTCAGCAGGACGCTCATCCCCTCGTAGTAGACGGCGAGAAAGGAGGGGAGATCGTCGAAATCATAGGCAGCCTTCAGCGCCTTCTCGTTCTTGTAAGGCAGCTTGACGCCGTTTCGCTTGGCGAGCTGAAATTTCATCTCAGGCTCGAGCGTCCCTTCGATGTGCACATGCAATTCGCATTTCGGCATGGCTTCGATGAAGCCCTTCAGCTTGCTCATCTCCCCTCCTCGATCGGCTCTTCTCGTTCGGACCGCGGCTTATTCGGATGGATCAGATCCCAAAGCCTACCGCCGGGGAAGGCTTTCTGGAACGCCCGGGTCGGACTCGGGGTGCCCGCGTATAAAGCGAGCTGGATTTCCGAGGAACCTTCGGCCCCTGGGCATGGTTACCTATGACCCCCTGCTCGATCTCCCCGCGGAGATGCCAGAGGTGGTCGAGGCAGACTTTGAACAGATCAGCGCGGCACCCTCTTCGGGAAATCTCCGGAGCAGCCAAACCTTCGGGAATCGATAACGCCTGTTTGCGCGCGTCCCTCGCGTGAGCGATTTCAATCCCCGCCGCTACGACACTTCCCCTCGGGAAGCCTATCCGGTCCTTCGGCAAAGCTCCACGATGAGCAATCTGGCCGTCGGCGTGTTCGTCATCGCCGCCCTCTATTTCGCCCGTGAAGTCTTCGTCCCTTTGGCTCTGGCTCTGCTGCTGAGCTTCGCGCTTGGGCCCCTGGTGATGTTCCTTCGCCGCTGGCATGTCGGCCGGATGCCGTCCGTCATCGCGGCCGTCCTGCTGGCCTTTGTCCTGATCTTCAGCCTGGGGTCGGTCATCGGCAACCAGCTCGCTCATCTGGCCGAGAATCTGCCGCAATACCAGACCAATGTGGCCGAGAAGATCCATTCCCTGCAGGGCTCGGCGACGGGCGGCGGAGTCGTGGGCCGCGCTTCGGCCATGCTGAAGCGGCTCAGCGACGAGATCACGCACTCGACACCCGCGGCTGCGGGCGACGAGATCACGCACTCGACGCCCGCGGCTGCGACCCGGGCGCCGGTGGCGGTTCCCGCCGCCCCGCGCAGCAGCACCCAGCCGGCACCTATTCCGGTCGAGATCCATCAGCCCGACCTGACGGCGTTCGAGGTCCTCCAGACGATCATCGGCCCGCTGCTTCAGCCTCTGGCGACCACCGGAATCGTCATCGTCTTCGTCGTCTTCTTCCTCCTGCAGCGGGAAGATCTGCGCGACCGCTTCATTCGCCTCGCGGGCGCCCATGACCTGCAGAAGACGACCAAGGCCCTGGACGATGCCGCCCAGCGCCTCAGTCGCTATCTGCTGATGCAGCTGGCGATCAACGCCACCTTCGGTATCTTGATCGGTACGGGGCTGTGGCTGATCGGGATACCCAATCCCGTGCTCTGGGGCATCCTTGCGATGCTGCTGCGCTTCGTTCCCTATATCGGGCCCATTATCGCCGCGATCTTTCCCGCCGCCCTTGCCCTGGCGATCGATCCGGGCTGGTCGATGCTGGTCTGGACGGCCTGCCTGTTCCTCGTTGTCGAGCCTCTCATGGGCCAGGCCGTGGAGCCTCTGCTCTACGGCCATAGCACCGGCCTCTCGGCCGTTGCGATCGTCGTCGCCGCCGCCTTCTGGACCTGGCTGTGGGGCCCGATCGGGCTGCTGCTGTCGACGCCCTTGACCCTCTGCCTCGTCGTCCTGGGCCGGCATGTCGAGCGGCTGGAGTTTCTCGCCATCATCCTGGGCGACCAGCCGGCCCTGACCCTGGAGGAGAATTTCTATCAGCGCGTGCTCGCCAACGACCCGGACGAGGCCGCCCATCAGGCCGAGGTATATCTCAAGAGCAAGCCCCTGGCGGAGTACTACGACGAGGTTGCCATACGCGGCCTGGCGCTGGCTCAATTGGACGTCAATCGCGGGGTGCTGGAGCATGTGCGCCGGGTGCAGATCAAGGAAGCCATCCTCGGCCTGATCGACGACCTCTCCGATCACCTCGATTCGCCGCCGGTCGCCGAGGCCGATGCCGCCGGGGGCGAGGCCGCGACACCTCCACCCCCGTCCGCGCCGCTTCCCGCCGACGACAGGCGGCGGGTCCTATGCATCGCCGGTCGCGGCTCGCTGGACGAGGCGGCGGCGGCGATGCTGGCACAGCTCCTGGGGAGGCAAGGGATCCAGGCTTCCGTGGTTTCGAGCGATGCGGTCGCGCCGGTTGCCGTTTCGAGCCTCGAGGCGGCGAATGTGCAGATCGTCTGCCTCTCCTATCTGGAGCCCGGCGGATTCACCAATGCGCGCTATCTCGTCCGGCGGCTGCGTCGCAAGCTCCCCCGGGTGCGAATTCTCGTCGGTCTCTGGACCCTCAATGACGAGGACGCCCGGCAGCGCGACGCCTTGCGCGAGACCGGCGCCGATCTGATCGTGACCTCCCTTCGCCAGGCCGTCGAGCAGATCAGGGCCGCGACCGAGGCACTGATCCAGGCCGAAGCCCCGGACCGGACCCAGTTCCCGCTTTCCCTCGCAGCGAGCTGATCCCCGCCGTCTCCAGGCTTCGGGCTTTATCAATCATCCGCGCGGCGCTATGTGTCACTACCACAAGCGCTCGCTCTCCTGCGCCCTCGCCAACCCCAGCCGAGAAAGACCCTCCGTGACATCGAAGCCTGCCGCCGACCTTGCCGAGATTCGCGCCGTGATGGCGGAGCTGCCAGGACCCAATCTGGAGGCGGGCGAGATGGCCGCGGCCCGGGAGGCCGTGCTGACCAAGCCGCCCGGCGCGCTCGGCCGGCTGGAGGCGGTGACCCATTGGCTCTGCCTCTGGCAGGCCCGCCATCCGCCGCGCCTCGACCGGGTGCGGGTCGCCGTCTTCGCCGGCAATCACGGCGTGGCGGCCCGCGGCGTCTCCGCCTATCCCGCGGAGGTGACCAAGCAGATGGTCGCCAATTTCATCGCCGGCGGGGCGGCGGTGAACCAGCTCTGCCTCAATGCCGACGCCGAGCTTCGGGTCTATGAGATGGATCTCGACCATGCCACGGCGGATTTCAGCGCCGAGCCGGCCATGAGCGAGGAGGAATGCGCCAAGGC
>DATHQQ010000547.1:0-5459 GCA_035482595.1 Verrucomicrobiia bacterium | reverse complement strand
GGAGATGCCATGGCCGGGAAAGATCTCGTCGAGCTTGCCCGCGATCAGCGCGCCGGCCTTGCGCCGCCAGGCGAAGCCGGAGAGGGCCGGATGCATGATCCGCAGATTCTCGGCCACCGTCAGATTGGGGCAGAGCGAAAGCTCCTGGAACACGCAGCGGATGCCGTGACGATGGGCGATCGCCGCGCCATAGCTGGCGGAGAGGTCCCGGCCTTCCACGGTGATGCGCCCGCGATCGGGCGCCGCCGTGCCGGCGAGGATGTTCATCAATGTCGATTTGCCGGCCCCGTTATGGCCGACGAGGCCGAGGCATTCCCCGGCGCCGATGGCGAGATCGACACCGGCGAGCGCGCGGACGGCGCCGAATTGCTTTTCGACGCCGTCCAGGGTGACGATCTCTGCGGGAGTCCCGACCATGACGAGCGGATCGGGGCTAGATATGAAAGCCTTCCTGGCGTTGCACCGCAGCTATTTCATATTGGACGCGATGGCCTTCTTCGCCTCGTCCTGGGAGTATTCCTTACTGGCCACGCCGCCGACCGGAATGGTCGGCAGGGCGGCCTCGAAATCGTCCTGGGTGAAGGCGAGATAGGGCACCAGCAGGTCATGGGGAATATCCTTATGACCGTCGAGGATCTGCTGGGCGACCCAGAAGGCGAGGGTCGAGACGCCGGGGGCGATTGACGCCGACCAGGTCGTGTAGCCGTTGGCGTCCTTCTGCTCCTTCCACCAGGCAAGCTCGTCCTGGCGGTTGCCCATGATGATGACAGGCATCGGCCGGCCGGCGGCCTTGAAGGCCTGGGCCGCGCCATAGCCGTCGCCGCCCTGATCGACGATGCCGACGACCTCAGGCAGCGAGGGCAGTATGCCGGAAACCGCTTTCTGAGCGACATCCTCGGCCCAATCGCCGTTGACCGAGCCCACGATCTTGAATTGCGGGTATTTCGCCACACCGGCGACGATGCCGTCATGGATCGACTGGTCGATCGAGGTGCCGGCGAGGCCGCGGATCTCCAGCAGATTGCCGCCCTTGGGCAGGCGGCCGTTGAGGAACTCGACCTCCTTCTCGCCCATGTCCTTGAAGTCGACCACGACGCGCCAGGCGCAGGGCTCGGTCACGATGCCGTCGAAGGAGACGACGGTGATGCCGGCGTCGCAGGCCTGCTTGATCGGCCCGTTCAGGGCGTCGGGCGAGGCGGCGTTGATCACGATGGCGTCATAGCCCTGCAGGATGAGGTTCTGGATCTGGGCCGCCTGTTCGGTGACCTGATTCTCGGAGGTGGTGAAGACATCGGCGGCCGCGACGACGCCGTCGGCGACCGCCTTCTTGGTCACCGCGTCATAGCTCTTCAGCATCGCCTGGCGCCAGGAATTGCCGGCGTAGTTGTTGGAGAAGGCGATCTTCTTGTCCTTGGTGTCCGCATTGGCCGCTCCGGCGGCCAAGGTGACGGCGACGGCGGCCATTGCCGCGATGCCTGCGATCCGACGCATGTCCGTATCCTCCCGGTATGTTGCGCCCGGCCGACTGGCGGGCGTCATGGGTTTGCTTCACGTATTGTTGGTCTCGACGCGCTGCACGCCCGCCCACATCCGCCGCCGGAGGCCGCAGATTCCGGCAGCCGGCGGCGCGCTGGAGCCGCAATTGTATGACCAATCGGATTGCGATCACAAGACCGGCGCCTGCTTATCCGGCGCCTCGGCATCGAAGAATATTGCCCACCGCGGACCCAGGGCAGAGAATGATCTGCAAGTGAAACACGGGAGGGGCGTGATGCCGTTCGTTCAGATTCAGATGCTCAAGGAGCACGCGCATAAGAAGGACGAGATGGCGCGGCGCGTGGCCGAAGTGGTCAGCGAGGTTGCCGAGCTGCCGCCGGACGCGGTCTGGGTCGTGTTCGAATATATCGAGCCGGAGGATTGGTTCGTCGGCCCGCGCTCGGTGACCGAGATCCGATCCGGCAAGAAAAAATGATGGCCCCCGCGCGTGCGGGGTCTAGCGAGCTCGGCGCAGCCCGAACAGAAGGCCGAGCCCGGCCACCAGCGCGACGACGACGAGGATGGCAACGAAACGGAAGGGACCGAAGAAGGCGCCCAGGATAAGATCCACCAGCATCAGCAGCAGGTTGTAGGCCTTGGCGGTGTACTGGACGAAATCCAACGGGCAACCTTATTCCCCTAGAGCAGAGCCCGATTCACGTCTCAAGCCGTATCGGCTTGAGACGACCAGACCCTAGGGACAGTGCCGGACTCACTGCTCCTCGGCGCGGCCCGCGAATTCGGCCTCGAGCTCCTCTTCCAGGGCGATGAGGTCGTCGGGCACGGGAAAGCCCGTATTGCGGATCTCGTTGATTCGCTCGCGCAGCTGCATATAGAGCTCATGCTTGTCCTCAGGCTGATTCTCCATCTGCGTGAGCAGCAGAGAGACCTGGGCCATGAGCTTTTCGAACGCCATCCGTCTTGCTCCTCTGATGGGGCGGGCCGCCATGCGGCACCTCTGGCCTGACCCTACTGCAAGTGCGGGCAGGTCGCCATGTCCGCGTTCAGGGCGGCCCGGGCTGGAAGCCGGGCGCAGGAGGTACTATCTGTCCCACGGACCTTCGGCTAACATGCGAGCAGAGGGGTCCAAAGGGCTCGGACGCCCGGCGAATCGGTCGCAGCAAAGACGCTGATGATGCGGGCTGCGGGAACAAAAGAGGAGAGCGATGACTTCTGCTTGGGTAACGGCGGCGGCCATCTGGGGAGCGGCTCTCAGCACGGTGTTGGCTTGGAGTCGGTTCCTGCCCAGGCCAAAGATCATCCTGGCGCCTTGGCCGGCAGAGCGGCCGCAGCCGTCACAGCTCGAGATGCGGGTGGTGAACAACAGCTCCTGGCCCATCGAGATCCACCGGGTCCGCCGGATGCGCTTTTCCGGCAAGCCGGTCGAATTCGTCGCCAATACGGATCCGGAGATGCCGCTCTCGAACTGGTTCGACTGGGAAGAATCGGGCGAGCTCTATCTCTATGTGCCGCCCCATAGCCGAGGAAGCATTTTCATGCGTGGGCTCGACCGGGACAGCCGCAGCTTGCTGGTCTTCATGTGGCATTGCGGCCCGTTCCTGCCGGCGCGCAATCCCCTCTGGGTCTATGTGTCAGGCCGCCACGCCGAGCGGGTGAGCCGGACAAGCCAGCGCCAGAGACGCCTGGCGGTCAAAGGTTAAACCGTGACAGAGCTGAGGGGTGAGCCGGGCGACCTTCCCTCGCATAGGATAGCGCATGGGCCTGCGCGCCGGGCGCTAGGCCCTGCTTTAGCGGCAAAGATTCTCGTCGCCGCCGCCCTGCTTTGCCTGGCGACCCAACCTGCCTCTGCAGAGCGGGATGGGGCGCCTGCACCCGGTGCACCGCTCTCCGGTTCCACCGACACGGCCACCCTACCCTCCGCCGCTTCGCCGCCCTCCACCGTTCAAGGGACCGCTGGGCTCCCGGGGCAGCAGACTGCCGTCGCCGGCAGCCTGGCCACCCGCCTGGGCGCGGGCGACAGCCTGGAAATCGCCGGGCAGAGCCTTCCGGGAGCCCTGTTGCGCGATCCCTATGCAGCCGCCGGCTATGGCCCTATCTGGACGGAGGACAAGGGGATATCGCCCGCTGGCGCCGTGCTGATCGACCAGCTCCAGGCCGCCAAATCGGCCGGGATGAGCATGATCGATCCCTTGCTCGCGGCCATCGCCGAACATGCCGGGGCGAAGACGCCGGACGACCTGGCCGATCTCGATCTGCTGTTGAGTGCCGCGATGCTCGCCGCCACCGCCGATTCCGGCGATATGCCGCCCACGGCATTGCTGGCCGCCGCACGCAAGGGCGACCCCCGGGCCTTCGTCGCGATCCATTTGCCCGGCAATTTCTTCTATTGGGGGCTGCGCCAGGCCCTGCCGGCCTACCGCCAATATGCCGCCGGCCCGGCCTGGCCGACGGTGCCCGCCGGCCCGAAGCTCGAGAAGGGGATGACAGATCCCCGAGTCGCCGCGCTCCGGCAGCGGCTTATGGCGACGGGCGAGCTGAGCGCCACACCCGCCGAGGCGGATATCGATTCCGATGTCTTCGACGACGCCCTTGCCGCGGCGCTGCGCAAGTTCCAGGCAAGCCACGGGCTCGATTCCGACGGCAAGGTCGGGCCCCAGACCATCGCGGCGCTCAATGTTTCGGCTGCGGACCGGTTGAACTCCATCCTGCTCAATATGGAGCGCTTCCGCCAGCTCTCGCCCAGCATGGGCGCGCGCTATCTCTATGTGAATGTCGCCGGGATGGAGCTTTTTCTGGTCGAGCAGGGACGGGTGACCTTTCACAACCGCGTGATCGTCGGGCGGGTGGACCGCAAGACGCCGCTGTTGCAAAGCGTGATCAAGCGCATCGACTTCAATCCGACCTGGGTCGTGCCGGCGAAGATCGCGCGAATCGACATGCTGAATCACCTGCGCCAGGACCCGAGCTATTTCCGCTCCCATAATGTCCGGGTCTTCGACGGTTGGTCGGCCGATGCCCATGAAATCGACTCCGAGAGCATCAACTGGAGCCAGTACGGCTCCGGCAACATGCCCTTCGTGCTGCGCCAGGATCCGGGACCCGAGAACGCCCTTGGCCCGCTCAAGTTCGATTTCGCCAATGACTACGCGGTCTATATCCACGGCACGCCGGTGCAATCGCTGTTCAGCCTCGGCGCGCGGGCGCTGAGCTCCGGCTGCGTGCGCATGGAGCAGCCCGTGGACATGGCTGCCTATCTCTTGCGCAATGATCCGAACTGGCCGCGCAGCCGCATCGACGATGTCGTGCGCAAGGCGACGACGGTCTCAGCCCCCGTACCGCCTTTGCCGGTGATGCTCACCTATCAGACGGCCTGGGTGGATGGCGAAGGCACGGTGCAGTTCCGCGCCGACATCTATGGGCTGGACCGCGGCGCCAGCTATCCCGGCGCGGGCGGCGATGTTGCGGCTAGCGCCGGCGCGCCCGGCACGGTCGCAGTCGGCGGCAAGAAGAGCTGATCGGGGTCGCCACACTCGCGGCCAGAGCCTGATCGTCTCAAACCGACCCCGTGAATCTTGCTCTAGCCAAATCCTCGGCTACACTTGCCGGTGGAGAAGCGAGCTTGCACACATCGATCCTCCTCACGGTCTTGCTCTTGGCAGTTCCTGCCGGGGCCATCGCGCAGACCGGAAGCGAGTTGCCGACGAGCGCGGCCGCCCAGCCATCCTTCACAGCCCAGGGCGAGGAGTTGCTGAGGAAGCTGACGGCGCAGCAGTTCGACAGCCGCCTGCCGGCGACCGGGCTGAAGCCGTGGCTGGCCGGCGTCCTCGGCAAGCTTGCCGAAATCGACTGGAGCACGGCCGATTGCGGCGATGAAGGCGGCGGCCCGGATCCCAGCGCGGCTCAAGGCAATCCGGATGAGGGTGCCGAGCCCTCGGACAGTTCCGGCAGCGATCTCGATTCCC
>DATHQQ010000546.1:0-4223 GCA_035482595.1 Verrucomicrobiia bacterium | reverse complement strand
CCCGCATGCTCGTCGGCAAGGAAGTCGCCAGCTACACCGTGGCAGAGACTGTCGCAAGGGTGTTCGCGGCCACGCACGGTGTTCCCTGGGAGAGGGTCGAGGTGATTTCGAGATAGCAGCGTCGCTGGGCCGACGGGCCGGGGTTCACCGCGGCGAAGGGCCATGTCCCCTGACGTGGCTACCGAGGTTTCGCCGCCGGCATCTCTGATGTGCCATCGGGTCCACCTCGGCAGCCACGCCGTGCTTTCGAATTGCCTGCGCCCACGATACGAGGCCGTCCAGGTTCGCCTGGAGCAGGCTTGATCCGATGCTCCCTCGACTACGGTTCAGGGCGGTTCATCGTGTTCAGAGTGTCTTGCACCAATAGTTCTAGTCTGTCGGCAATTATGTTGTGATGGCGCGTCTCCAGTCGCTGCAGCTCATTTTCGAGGGCGACTCTGATAGCCGCGTCCAGCCTCGCTTGCCTGGCATCCGCGACCTTGTCTTTCGCCGAACCCTCGCCCCCGGGTTCAGGGTGGCCGGTCCGTGCCGAGGCTTGGTTCATCCCAAAGCCGCCACGCTGGTCGATGGTCAAGGGGGTGGCGATCAGCGCGAGCGACAGCAGAATCGTCAGGTTTGTTGGCGCTTTTGGCTGGGTCATGTTGTCCTCCTGGTAAGTCGGCTTGTCCTCCTGGTAAGCCCGCCTTCCCTTGAAACATCATCGTCCACGGTCGAGTTCCGACATGTCGATGTTTTAATGGAACTGAATGATTTCCACTGAGCCCCGGGGCAGTTCCCAAGTGGTTCTGCCGTCTTTACTTGGAAGGACCTCGGCAAGCGCCGCTCCTCGGCGCGACCTACGCCGCGGTGCTGGGCGTCGGCAGCGATGCTTACTGGCCGCCGGCGTCCAATACCGATGCGACGCCGGGCGCGGGCGCTGGTGCGCTTGCCAACGCACCGCCCTTGTAGACGACGCGCCAGATCCGGCCATGCATGTCGTCGGAGATGAAGAGCGCCCCGTCCGGTCCGACGGCGAGCCCCGTTGGCCGGAAGGCCGCTTGGCCAGGCTGCTTCACGGCGCCGGCGAAGCCGTCGGCGAAGACGACATAGGGCCCGGTCGCTTTGCCGTTGGCCAGCGGTTGGAAGACGATGTTGTAGCCGCCTTGCGGTCCCGGCGCGCGGTTCCAGGAGCCGTGGAAGGCGATGAAGGCGCCGCCGCGATAGCGCTGCGGAAACTGTGCGGCCTTGTAGATCAGCATGTCGTTCGGGGCCCAATGGGCGGGGAAGGCGGCAACGGGGCCCTGCTTCTCAGTGCATGTGCTCACCAATTTGCCGCCGTTGCCGCCGTATTCGGGCGCCAGGACGAGCTTCTTCTGAATGCCGTCGAAATAGCATTCCGGCCAGCCATAGTCGGCGCCGAGCTTCAGGATCACGAGCTCCTCGGCCGGCAGGTTCTGACCCTGCGCGGGTGTGTAGAGGCTCGGCCAGTTCTCCGCGAGCTGGTCGCGGCCATGCTGGGTGGCGTAGAGCCGGCCCGCCGAATCGAAGCTCAGGCCTTCGCCGTTGCGCAGCCCCTTGGCGAAGCGCTCCGCCGTCGAGAAACGCTGCCCCGTCTTGTTGGCGTCGTAGCGCCAGATGCCGGCCCGGGTTTGCAGCTCGGTGCAGGGCTTGTCGCCGGGCGAGTTCAGCGCCCGATTCTGAAGCTGGCAGGAATTGGTCGCCGAGGCGACATCGACGAACAGAGAGCCGTCGGCCCCGATCGCGAAGGGATGCATGGGATGATCCCCGCCAAGCGGCAGGCCGGAGACGACCACCTGCGGCGCCCCTGTCGGCAGGATGGCGTTGGCCGGCAGGGGGTAGCGCAGGATGCGATCGCTCATCTCGGCATAGATGGCGCCCTTGTAATAGGCGAGGCCCGTCCCGCCGGCTGCATTCGTGCCGAAGCGACGGATGACATCGGCCCGCCCCTGCCCTTTGGTATCCCTGAGCACCACCAGAAAACCGGCGGCCGATGACGGGCCGCCCAAGGTATTCACGTAGACGGTCCCGTTCGGAGCGACGGCGAGATGGCGGGCGCGGCCCAGATTGTCGGCGAAGATCGTCGCACAGAAGCCGGGCGGCAGCGAGATGCCGGCACCCGCCGGGCAGACCGTGGGTGCGGCGAGCGGATTGGTCGCCGCCTGCCCGAGGGACAGGATCGCGGCCACCGTCATCAGCGCCGGCGCCAGGATGGCCAACGCCGCCCTGCATATCCGCTTGCTCATGCCCCGAGCTTTCGCAGCTTGCACAACGACATGGCCCACCCGTCGCCGGCTTCCCGCAGACGATCCCGATGGGACCAAGCTCCTCCCTACTGACTTAGGGCGCTATGGTGCGAAGGCAATGAGACACGAAAGAGTCGAGCGGCGCACCGGGCCAGCGCCCGGGGGGGCTCAGCGCGGCTGGTGATGGTCGGATATTGTCGACAATCATTCATGATTGCCTTTTCGGGCCGCCCCCGATATGCAAAAGTCCCATCCTGATCTGTCGGCGGTCGAGGATTTCGCGGATCGCAGGGATGGTCCTGGAGATGTCATGGCGGGTCTGACGAGCTTGAAGGTGGAGAAACGGCTGCTGGGCCGTCAGGCGGCGGAGGCGATCCGCTCCTCCATCATCACCGGCGCGCTTCCCCCCAGCGAGCGCCTGCTGGAGGTCCAGCTCGCCAAGCAGCTCGAGGTGAGCCGGGGGACCGTCCGCTCCGCCCTCGCCCAGCTCGCCCATGAGGGGCTGGTCCGCCAGGTCGCCTTCACAAAATGGGAGGTCTCGGGAACCTCCGTCGCCGACGCTTGGGAGCTCTATACTCTGCGTGCCGTGCTGGAGGGCTTCGCGGCCCGCGTCGCTGCCGATCGGGCGACGCCGGAGGAGCGCCGCGAGCTCGAGGCGATCGGCGCCAGTCTCGTCGCCAGCGTGCGGGCGCAGCGCTACGTAGAGACCACCGAGCTCGATTTCCGGCTGCACCAGCAGATCGTCGCCATGGCGCGCCATAGCCGGCTGGCCGATCAGCATCGCGTTCTTTTGCAACAGGTACGCTTTCACATGGTCCAGGCCGACTTCCTGCCGCGCGACTACGAGCAATCCGCCGAGGAGCATGAGGCCCTGGTCAAGGCCGTCGTCGGCGGCCATGCCGATCTCGCCGAAAACCTGGCCCGCAGCCATAACGACTCCGAGGTCGAGCTCCTGTCGCGGGCACTGACATAGTCGTCCATCGCCATCCGTCCGACTACACCTTCACTGACAGCTCCGTTCCGCCCTTGAGCGGCAATGACATCGAGCGGAAGCCGTTCGTTGGATCGCGGATGTAATCGAGATAGTCCGGCTCGGCATTGTCGTTGATGACGATGCCGCCGATGCGCAGCTGCGGGGCGATGATCTCCATCATCTGGCGTGCCAGCGAGGGCCCCTTCCCGACGGGCCAGCCGTCGATGAGGGCGACATCGACCGGTCCGCCGAGATCGCGCAGGGTCTCGCGCGCATCGCCGGGGCGAAGATCGACCCAGGCGGCGAGGCCCGCGGCGGCGAGATTGCGCCTTGCCGCCGCCAGCTTGCCCGGCACGATGTCGGAGCCGATCACCTTGCCGCCGCCGTTGTCGCGGATGGCGGCGGCGAAATAGAGCGTCGACATGCCGATGGAGGTGGCGAATTCGACGACACGCCGCGCGCCGATGGCACGGCAAAGCAGATAGATCAGATCTCCTTGCTCGGGATGAATAGAGAATCCGTATTCCTCATAGGCATGCGGATCGAGCTCGCTGCTATGACGTGGGCCATCGCTGGCCGGCCGTCGCCGCTCTGCCTGGAGCCGATCGATGACCGCGAGGACCTTCGGATCCGTGAGCGGGCCCGGGGCCGCGGCGCGGGTGGGTGCCATCATCATCGATCGCCCCTCACCTTGCCGGCGATCTCGGCCGCGGCGCGCCGGAGTATCTCGGCGATGCGCCGGGCCTCCTCGGGCGAGGCGCCCCTAGCCTCGCGCAGGGCCCGCTTCAGCTCGTGGCGGGCATGCCAGACCTCGCGTCCGCCGCCTTGCGACGATTCCTCGTCCTCGGCTTCGCCCTCGGCCATGGCCTGGCGCATCTGGGCCATCTTGCGCCCGATGCGCTCGAGCTGAACCAGGATGGACTCGACGGCCTCGCGGTTCTGCTCGAGATGGCGCCGGCCCTCCTCGGTCGGGTGATAGAGCTTCTTGGCCCCCTCGGCCTCGACCC
>DATHQQ010000545.1:0-3326 GCA_035482595.1 Verrucomicrobiia bacterium | reverse complement strand
ATCGAGGCCTATGAGAAGGCCGTCGCTCTCGATCCCGGCATGCTGCGCGCCTGGATCAATCTTGCCGTTTCCACCGAGCGCCTCGACCGCGCCCGCTCGCTCGAGGCCCAGGCCAAGGTGCTGGAGGCCGAGCCGGAGAATCTGGTCGCCCTCAATCTGCTGATCAAATTCCATCTGCAGGATTGCGATTTCGAGGCCTGCGAGGCGGTGCTGGCGAAGCTGCTGCGGGTGTTCCAGCGCGAGCTCGCCGGCATCGGCGAATGGCGGATCCTGGCCAATATGGCCTATCGGGCGCTGTTCGTGCCCGTGCCGGTGCCGCTGCTGCGGCGCACCACCGACCGCATCGACCAGCTGCATCTGAAATCATTGACCGAGTTCGGCCAGCTGCCGCCCCTGCCGGCCCCCGATCCCGCCGCGGCGAATCCTGACGCCGCGGGGCGCAAGATCCGCGTCGCCTATATGACGCCGAACTTCGCCGACCATCCGGTGGGCCATGTCACCCTGCAGCTCTTCCCCGACCATGACCGCGAGCGCTTCGAGATCCATGCCATCGCGACCCATGCCCGGCGCGGCGGTGATCCCGACTACAACAAGCGCCATCGCCACGGCGTCGACTACTACCACGACCTCAGCGACCTGCCGCATCTGGAGACCGCCCGGCGCATCCGCAATCTGGGCATCGACATCCTGGTCGATCTCGACGGCTATATGGAGACGGCGAGCACGGCGATCATGGTCTTCCGCCCCTGCCCCGTGCAGATCTACTGGATGGGGCATGCCGGGGGGCTGGGGCTTTCCTTCGTCGATTATCTGATCGCCGACGACATCGTGGTGCCGCGGGGCGAAGAGTATCTGTACAAGGAGAAGATCGTCAGGCTGCCCGAGTGCTATCACGTCGCCTCGCCCTCGCCGATCGCCGAAGAGGCGCCGAGCCGCGCCGATTGCGGCCTGCCGGAGGACGCCTTCGTCTTCTGCGCTTTCAACAACCCCGAGAAATTCAACCGCACCGCCTTCGACGCCTGGATGCGGATCCTGGCGGCGGTGCCGGACAGCGTGCTCTGGGTCTCCAAGGTCAAGGGCGTGCCCAGCCACCGCCAGACCCTGCGCCGCCAGGCCAAGCAGCGCGGCATCGACCCGGCACGTCTCATCTTCGCCGACCGGCTGCCGGACAAGGCCGAGCATTTCGCCCGCCACCGCCATATCGGTCTCTTCCTCGATACCCTCACCCTCAATGCCTCGACCACCGCGCTGGATGCGCTCTGGGCCGGGGTGCCGCTGCTCACCGTGAAGGGCGACCGCTTCTCCAACCGCATCTCCAACAGCATGCTGCATTGGATCGGGCTCGACGACATGATCCAGCCGGATATCGAAAGCTATGTCGCCCGCGCGATCCATCTGGCCCGTCATCCCGAGGAGCTGGCGGCGATCCGCGAGCGGCTGCAGGCCAATCGCGAGACCATGCCGCTGTTCCAGACCGCGCGCTTCGCCTATCACCTGGAGCAGGCCTATCTGCGGATCTGGGAGCGCTATTGCCGCGGCGAGCCGCCCGCGAGCTTCGACCTTCCCGCCTTGCCGCCCGAGATGGAGATCCAGCGCTCCGCCCGCAGCCAGGTCAGCGGGCTGCAGCTGCATCTCAACGGCACAGAGGCCCGGGAGGGCTGGAAGATCGTGGCGGCCGCACCGGGGGAGAATGTGGATGTCGTCTCCGACCCCCGCAGCCTCGACGCCTTCGCCGATGACAGCGTCGATGCCATCTATGCCGGCTGGTTCTATCAGCGCCTCAGCTATCGCGACGAGCTGCCCCAGGCGCTCGCCGCCGCCTGCCGCGTGCTGAAGCCGGGCGGCACGCTGCGCCTGGCCGTGCCGGATTTCGAGCTGCTCTGCAGCCTGATGATCAGCCCCTCGATCCCGCGCAACGACCTCTTCTCCCTGATGGCCCTCATCTATGGCGACCAGGCGGCACCGGACCGCTTCAACCGTGTGGGCTTCACCACCGATTTCGTCGGCGCCTTCCTGAAGCAGGCCGGCTTCAGCACCGCCCGGCGCGTGCCCTCCTTCGGCCTCTTCAACGACATGAGCAGCGCCAAGCGCTTCAGCCAATCCATCGCGCTGAACGTGCTGGCGACGAAGTAGGGGGTAGGAGGTCTTACACAGAGGCCACGGAGTTTCGCTAAGGCCACTGAGAAGAGGCGCTCCCCCGCCTCCCCCCTTACGTCATGGTCGGCGAAGGCCGACCATCCACGAGTCTGCGGGCCCCGTGCCGGGTGTTCGTCGTGAGTCTCCCTCATCATGCACTATCGATACGGCGCGAGCGCCGCCGATTGGGCTTGTCTTGAGTCTGGGGCAGATAAACTCGTGGATGGTCGGCCTTCGCCGACCATGACGGTGGGGAGAGCGAGGCTTCGAGTCCTACCGGAGACCCGTAAGATAAGCCCTTGCCTGAGGAAAAGGGAGTGACCCGAATGCCACGCGCTACTCCGTGGCCTCCACGTCCTCCGCGACCTCCGTGTCAGATCTTCCAATCTTTGCGCCGCCTAAACCCGCTCCAGCCACAGGCTCGAATCATAGGCACCAGGCACGGAGGGCAGAGCGGCCACCGCGCTGGCGGCGACTTCCTCCGCAAGCCGCGTCGCGGCGTAGCGGCTGGCGAAGAGGAGGCGCCAGGTGCTGCCGGTGAGGAGCGGGGCGATGGCGAGCTGCTCGTTATAGCCGCGCCAGGCCCATTCCTGGGGATAGCCGTCGGGCAGGAAGATGTCATGGACATGAACCAGCACGCCGGCGGGCAGAGCCGGCAGGATCTGGTTCAGCAGGAAATCCACATCGCTGCCGGGCATCAGCACATGGCTGGAATCGATGAACAGCAGATCGCCGGCGGCGAGCCCGGCGAAAGGCGCCATGCCGCAGGAAGGGACAGGGGTCGCGATCATCCGGGCACCCGTGCGCGCGATATCGGCGCGGGGCGCGGGATCGATGGCGGTGAGCTCGGTGGTGGCGCCCCCATCGGCAATCGCCTCGGCGAGGAAGCGCGTGGAATGGCCGGAGCCGACCTCGACGATCCGCCGGGGCTTGCGCTCGCGCACCAGATCATAGGCGATGGCCGCGTCGAGGCGGGGAAACCAGTCCTGGTCCCAACGCGCCAGTCGTGGGCTCTGCGGCAGGCGATCGAGGGCGGCAAGCCGCCGGGTCATGGCCGGTGCGGCGGCAGCGAAGCAGGGCTCGAGCGCGGAATATCCGGCCGGCACCGGCAGCTCGCCGGCATGGCGATAGGGAATGAAATAGCCGCGGGACTTCATGCCGAGCAGCGTCGGAAGGCCGAGCGCCAGGCG
>DATHQQ010000544.1:0-9336 GCA_035482595.1 Verrucomicrobiia bacterium | reverse complement strand
ATCGCCTGCCGGGCCGGTCACCACCCCGCTCGCGGCCAGCGCGCCGGAGAAAAGCTCCGCCTCGGTCGCCATTAGATCGAGCTGCTGCTGCACCAGGCTGTTGCGGTACTGGTCGAGGTAGAGGAGGCCCGCGACGGGGATCGCCAGCGCCAGCAGATTGAGGGTCAGGATCCGCCGGGTAAGGGAGGAGCGCCGGCGTCGGCGCGGCAAAGCGGGTCCCGCCGAGGCCGCCGTGGCAGCGGCCGTGGGTTCGTCGGGAAAGATGGTTTCCGCCGTTGTCGCCGGGGAGGCACCAGTCTCCGGCGCAGCTTGCCACCCGGCGGAGGCGGTCTGTTTGGCGCTGGCCGCGGAGGCGGTCTGTTTGGCGTTCGCCGCTGACGCGGCGGGCGAGCCGCTGATGGAATCCGCGCGCGTCAGGCCGCCCAGCTGATTGCGGTCGGCGGCCACCGTCATGCGGATGCTCGCCCCAGATCAGCGCTCCCGGTAGCGGTAGCCGACGCCGTAGAGGGTCTCGATTTCGTTGAACTCGACATCGACCTGTTTGAACTTCTTGCGCAGGCGCTTGATATGGCTGTCGATGGTCCGGTCATCGACATAGATGTTCTCGCCATAGGCGGAGTCCATCAACTGGTCCCGGTTCTTGACGTGACCGGGACGATGGGCCAGGGCCTTCAGCAGCAGGAACTCGGTTACCGTCAAATCGACCGTCCAGCCCTTCCAGTTGCAGAGATGGCGCGCGGGGTCAAGCAGCAGATCGCCACGCTGGATGACATCGCCCGCCGGACCGGTCGCCCCCGGCTCGCGCTTGCCCAGGCTCTGGCGGCGCAGCAGGGCCCGGATGCGCTCGATGAGCAGGCGCTGGGAGAAGGGCTTCTTGATGTAGTCGTCGGCCCCCATGCGCAGGCCCATGAGCTCGTCGACCTCGTCATCCTTGGAGGTGAGGAAGATCACCGGCAGATCGCCCTGCTTGCGCAGCCGGTCGAGCAGCTCGAGGCCGTCCATCCGCGGCATCTTGATGTCGAGGATCGCCAGATCGACCGGCTGGGCTGTCAGACCCTTCAGAGCCTCCGCGCCGTCCGAGAAAACCCGCACGATGAAGCCCTCGGCCTCCAGCGTCATGGCGACCGAGGTCAGGATGTTGCGATCGTCATCGACAAGCGCGATGGTTTGCGGCATGTACCCTCCCCCTCCGATGGGATGGGTCGGAAAATGTTGAGGCAATATGGCTCAATTAGGGCGCTGTCGCGACAGAATCCCAGCCCCCAGGATCCCAAACCCCAGGGGGGTTGTCGGTTGATGGGCACAGAAGGCCGGCAGGTGCGTGACCTGCTCCGGGGGGCCGATCGGGGGGCGCTGGCGACCCTGCTGGCGGATGGCACGCCCTACGCCTCCCTGGTCCTGACGGCCCTGGACCTCGACGCCACGCCTTTGCTGCTGCTCTCCGACCTGGCCGAGCACAGCCGCAATATCGCCCGCGAGTCCCGGGTCTCCCTGCTCTTCGACGGCACGGCTGGGCTGGCCGATCCCCTGACGGGGGCCCGGGCGAGCCTGGTCGGCCGGGCCACCGTCAGCCGGGACAAGGGCCTCCTGGCCCGCTATATCGCCCGCCATCCCTCGGCCGAGGGCTACGCCGCCTTCGCCGATTTCAAGCTCTACCGGATCGAGATCGAACGGGCCCATCTGGTGGCGGGCTTCGGCAAGATTCGCTGGGTCGAGGGGCGTGCCATCCGACTCAACGGCGATCTGGCGACCCTGGCCGCGGCCGAACCGGCCATCCTCGCCCATATGAACGCCGACCACGCCGATGCGATCGAGCATATGGTCGGACGCGGCCCCGGCTGGACGATGACGGGGATCGATCCCGAGGGCGCGGATTTCCGCCGCGAAGGCGATATCGCCCGGGTCGAATTCGCCAGCGAGGTCAGGGATGCGGGTCAGGCGCGGGCGGAGCTGGTGCGGCTGGCGAAATAGAGCCTCGACGCACTCCCCCCTTTCATTTCGTCATTCCCGCGAAAGCGGGCATGACGGGAAAAAAGAAGCCGAAGCGAAGAAAGCGAGGACCGCGCTACTCCCACACATTCGCCTCGGTGGCGAATTCCGAGCGCTTGATGTTCACGACGCAGAAGCGCTGCCCCGTCGGGGCTTCCATCACCCACCAGCGGTGGATCTTTGCCACCCGCTTGGCGCCGAGCCTTTCCAATCGCTCGACCTCGGCCTCGATATCGTCGGTCTCGATGTCGAGATGCACGCGGCTGGGGTGATCGACCTTCTGCACCTCGATGTCGAGCTCATTGGGCGCCGTGTCGAAGACGACGTAGTTCTTGTCCTCGGCGCTCGCCGATGGCCGCGTCTTGAGCCCGAGGGCCTCGCCCCAGAAGCGGGCGGCGGCGTCGAGGTCTTCCGTCTTGCAGTCGATGATGAATCCGCCCAGCCGGCTGCGATGCATGTCATTGCCTCTGCGTGATTCTGAATGAGCCCACGACCTTCAATGGGCTTGCGCCCAGTTGTCGCCGACGCCGATATCGGCCACCAGCGGCACCGACAGCGCCAGCGCCGGCAAGGCCGCCCCCTCCATCACCTTGCGCACCACCTGGCCCGTCGCCTCAACCTCGGCGATGGGCACCTCGAAGACGAGCTCGTCATGCACCTGGAGCAGCATGCGGGCCTGGAGCTTCGCGCTCGCCAGCGCCGCGGGGATGCGGATCATCGCCCGCTTGATAATGTCGGCGGCGGTGCCCTGGATGGGGGCGTTGATGGCGGCCCGCTCCATGAAGCTTCGCCGGGCCGGATTCTTGTCGGCGATTCCCGGCACATGGCAGCGCCGGCCGAAGAGCGTCGTCACATAGCCGGTCCGCCGCGCGGCCTCCTTGGTACGGGTCATGTAGTCGCGGATGCCGGGATATCTCTCGAAATAGGCGTCGATGTAGACCTTGGCCTCGCCTTGGGGAATGCCGAGCTGGGCGGCGAGGCCGAAGGCCGAGATGCCGTAGATGATGCCGAAATTGATCGCCTTGGCCTTGCGCCGGATCATGGGATCCATGCCCTCCACCGGCACGCCGAAGACCTGGCTCGCGGTCAAGGCATGGATGTCCACGCCTTCCCGGAAGGCCTGCTTCAGGGGCTCGACCTCGGCCATATGGGCGGCGAGGCGGAGCTCGATCTGGGAATAATCCACCGAGAGCAGCCTATGGCCGGGCTCGGCGACGAAGGCGCCGCGGATCTTGCGGCCCTCCTCCGTGCGCACCGGAATGTTCTGCAGATTGGGATCGTTGGAGGAAATGCGCCCCGTCGAGGTGGCGGCGAGCGCGAAGGAGGTATGGACGCGGCCGGTCGTCGGATGGATCTGCGTCACCAGCGCGTCGGCATAGGTGCTCTTGAGCTTGGAGAGCTGGCGCCAGTCGAGGACGCGCAGCGGCAGGTCATGGCCCTGGGCCGCCAGCTCCTCCAGCACATCGGCGCCGGTCGCATAGGCGCCGGTCTTGCCCTTCTTGCCGGTGCCGAGCCCGAGCTCGTCGAACAGCACCTCGCCCAGCTGCTTGGGCGAGCCGATGTTGAAGGGCCGGCCCGCGAGCTTGTGGATCTGGCTTTCGAGCTCGGCCAGGCGCTGGCCGAAATCATTGGAGAGCCGCCGGAGCTCGCCGGCATCGGCCTTGATTCCCGCCATCTCCATGGCGGCCACCACCGGCACCAGCGGCCGGTCGATGGTCTCATAGACCGTGACCAGCCGTTCGGCGAGCAGGCGCGGCTTCAGGCTGCGGTGGAGCTGCAGGGTCACATCGGCGTCTTCGGCCGCATAGTCGCGGGCCTTTTCCAGCGCCACCCGGTCGAAGCTGGTCTTGCCCTTGCCCGTGCCGGCGACCTCCCCCAGGCTGATGGTCTTATGGCCGAGATGGACCTCGGAGAGCTCGTCCCGCTCATGGCCATGGGCGCCGCCGCCGAGCACATAGGAGATCAGCATGCTGTCGTCATAGCCGGCGATGGCGATGCCGAGGCGGGCCATCACCTCCGTGTCGTATTTGATGTTCTGGCCGATCTTGAGGACGCTGTCGTCCTCCAGCAGGGGCTTGAGGCGCGCCAGCGCCTCGGCCATGGGAATCTGGCCGGGCAGGAGCTTTTCCGCCCCCAGGAGATCGCCGTCGCCGCCCTTATGGGCCAGCGGCACATAGCAGGCGACGCCGGGCTCCAGCGCGAGGGAGACGCCGATCAGCTCGGCCAGCATGGGGTCATGCGAGGTGGTCGCCGTATCGAAGGCGACGGCGCCGATCCGGCGCGCGCTCGCGATCCATTCGTCGAGACCGGCGATGTCCTGCACGAGCACGTAGGCATGGGCGCCCTTGAGCCCGGCCGGCAGCGGCTCGTTGAATTCGCCCAGAGCGACCGGCGGCGGGGCCCCCGCCTCGGTCGCCTTCAGCGCATCGGAGGCGGGCATCGCCAGGCGCGCTTCCATCCGGGCCAGAGTGGAGCGGAACTGGTTGTGGGAGAGGAAGGGCAGCAACACCTCGGCCACGAGCTCGCGCCGGACGAAATCCTCGAGCGGGGCCGGAAGCTCCATATCGTCGCGCAAGCGCACCAGCTCGCGGCTCGTGCGGGCGAGCGCGGCATTGGCGATCAGCGCCTCGCGCCGCTTCGGCTGCTTGATCTCGCCGGCGCGGCTCAGCAGGGAGTCGAGATCGCCATAGGTATTGATCAGCTCCGCCGCCGTCTTGATGCCGATGCCGGGCACGCCGGGGACATTGTCGGTCGAATCCCCGGCCAGGGCCTGGACATCCACCACCTTGTCCGGCCCGACGCCGAACTTCTCCCGGACCTCGGCCTCGCCGATGCGCCGGTTCTTGATCGGGTCCAGCATGGTTATATTGCCGCCGACCAGCTGCATCAGATCCTTGTCGGAGGAAACGATGGTGACGATGTCGCCCCGCGCGGCGGCGGCCTTGGCATAGGCGGCGATCAGATCGTCGGCCTCATAGCCGGCGAGCTCGACGGCCGGGACATTGCAGGCGCGGGTCGCCTCGCGGATCAGCGCGAATTGCGGCAGGAGCTCCGGCGGCGGGGGCGGCCGATGGGCTTTGTAGTCCGCATAGATCTCGC
Organism: Verrucomicrobiia bacterium; assembly: GCA_035482595.1. Taxonomy (GTDB): domain Bacteria; phylum Pseudomonadota; class Alphaproteobacteria; order Dongiales; family Dongiaceae; genus DASXQK01. The sequence continues at coordinate 4,248 of DATHQQ010000544.1, read as the reverse complement.
TGCGGAAGGATCGCCGTCCCGCATCGAAGATGACCGCGATGATCTCGGCCTTGGTATCCTCCATCAGCCGCAGCAGCATGTTGGTGAAGCCATAGACCGCGTTGGTCGGGGTCCCGTCAGCGCGGTTCATGGGCGGCAGAGCGTGGAAGGCGCGGAAGATATAGCCCGAGCCGTCGACCAGATAGACATGGTTCGGCTCGGCGGTGCCGGAGGGTTCTGTGGTGCTTGACATGGCGCGAAGATGCCCGAGCGGGGCCTGAGAGTCGAGCCGGCCCTCAGGCCGGCCGCTGGCGCTCTGCCCGGGGCGTGCGCAGGAAGCGCTCGCGGTAGCATTTGGAGAAATGCGAGGCGGAGACGAAGCCGCAGGCGAGCGCGACATCGAGCACCGTCATGTCCGTCTGCTGCAGGAGCTGGCGCGCCTTGTCGAGTCGCAGATCGAGATAGAATCGCGTCGGCGTGCGGCCGAGATATTTGCGGAACAGGCGCTCGAGCTGGCGGGAGGAGACCCGTATGGTCCGGGCGAGCTCGGAGCGGCTGACCGGCTCCTCCAGATTCTCCTCCATGCGCCGGATGGCGGCCAGGAGCTTGGGATGGCGGATGCCGAGGCGGGCGGGAAGGGCCATGCGCTGCCGGTCGCGCTTGTCGCGGATGCGCTCATGGATGAACTGATCGGAGACGGCCGAGGCCAAGGCGAAGCCATGCTGCCCGGTGATGACATGGAGCATCAGATCGAAGGCCGCGATCCCGCCCGAGCAGGTGAAGCGGTCGCGGTCGATCTCGAAGAGCTCGGAGGTCACTTCGAGCTGGGGGAACTCCTCGATGAAGCCCGAGAGATTCTCCCAATGCACCGTGCAGCGATAGCCGTCGAGCAGCCCTGCCCGGGCCAGGAGATAGCTGCCCAAAGTGAGGGCGCCGATATCCATGCCGCGGCGCGCGATGCGGCGAAGCTGGGCGAAGACCTCCTTGTCCTCATAGAGATGCCCGTCGATGCCGGCGCTCACGATCAGAAGGTCGTAGCGCACCGCCTCGGCGAGCGGCGCCTCGGGGAGCACGGGAATGCCATTGCTGGCCGTGACCGCCTTGCCGTCCTTGGACAGGATGTGCCAGCTATAGAGCTCGCGCCCGCTCATGCGGTTGGCGCTGCGCAACGGCTCGATTGCGCAGGCGAAGCCCATCATCGAGAATTTCGGGACGACGAAGATCGCGATGCGTTGGGGCAGGCGGGCAGGCGTCGCAAGAAGCATAGGAGCAGACTTTAATCATGCGGCAGGCTTCATGCGACTCCTTCTGATCGCCGTCGGCCGGCTTAAATCCGGGCCGGCGCGGGACCTCTTCGAGGATTATCGCGGCCGCCTGCGCCCGTCCCTCGAGCTGATCGAGGTCGAGGAGCGCCGGCCGCTTCCCGGGCCCGAGCTCATGCGCCGCGAGGGCGAGCTGCTGCTGGATGCGCTGCGCCGCCGGCAGGCCAAGGCGGGCCGCCCGCCCGTGCTGATCGCCCTCGACGAGCGGGGCGAGGCCCTCGACACCCAGGGCTTCGCCCGGCGCTATGCCGCCTGGCGCGATCGGGCCGCCGAAGAGATCGCCTTCGTGATCGGAGGCGCGGACGGGCTGGCGCCGGAGGTGAGGGCGGCCGCCGATCTCAGCCTTTCCCTCGGACCCATGACCTGGCCGCATCTGCTGGTGCGCGGGCTCCTTGCCGAGCAGCTCTATCGCGCGCAGCAGATCCTCGCGGGTCACCCCTATCACCGCGGCCACCCCTATCATCAAAACTGAGTTCCGATTATTCTGCCGGCCATGCATCGCCTCTTACGCCGATTCGGCGCTGTGATCCTCCTCTTCACGCTTGGCGCCTGCATTCCCGAATCCCAGAACCCGGCCGGCGATCCGGCCGCCGCGGTCAAGGAGCCGGCACTCAATGGTCTATGGCAGGCGGATTGGGAGGACGGAAGGCTGTTCCTGCATGTCTTCGACAGCGGCCAGGGGATGATCGAGGTCTATACCGTCAATCATAAGCAGAACGGTACCGGCGAAGCCGATCACTACGAAGGCTTCATCAGCAATGTCGGCAAGCGCCACATCGTCAATCTGCAGACGGCCGGCACCGGCGAGGAGGATTCCGGCGGTGCAGCCACCTATGTCTTCCTCGCCTATCAGCTTCAGCCCGATGGCGGGCTGCTGGTGCATTTCGTCAACGACAAGCCCTTCATCGCTGCCGTCACCGGCGGCAAGCTGAAGGGCGAGGTGACCGGCCAGGGCGACAACCAGACCGTTCTCCTGTCCGACGAGGCGGCGAAGATCGGCGAGTTCATCGCCGGCCAGGACGACGCCACGCTCTACGGCAAGGACATCCAGTTCCACCGCATCTATCCGGCGAGCAAGTAAGCCCGATCATGCCGCCGAAGCCCGTCGTGCTCTGCATCCTGGACGGCTGGGGGCACGCCCCCGCCGGCGCCTGCAATGCCGTGACCTTGGCCAAGGCGCCCAATTGGCAGCGCTGGATGGCGGAGATGCCCCATGCCTTGATCGACGCCTCGGAGCTGCATGTGGGATTGCCCGAGGGCCAGATGGGCAATTCCGAGGTCGGCCATATGAATATCGGCGCCGGCCGGGTGGTGATGCAGGAGCTGCCGCGCATCGACGCCGCCATCCGCGCCGGCGCGCTCGCCCGCAATCCCGCCTTGCTCGACTTCATCGCCAAGCTGAAGTCTTCAGGGGGCCGCTGTCATCTCATGGGCCTGCTCTCGCCCGGCGGCGTCCATTCCCACCAAGCCCATATGGCGGCGCTGGCACGCCTGCTGGCCGTTGCCGGGATCGAGGTGCTGGTCCACGCCTTCCTGGACGGGCGCGACACCCCGCCGGAAAGCGCGCGCGAATTTCTCGCCGCCTTCGCCGCCGAGACGCCGGGCATTGCCATTGCCACCGTCGGCGGACGCTACTACGCCATGGACCGCGACAAGCGCTGGGAACGTCTGGCGCTGGCCTATGAGACTCTCGTCGAGGGGGCGGGCGAGCGGGCCGTGAGCGCCGATGCGGCGGTGCTGGCCGGCTATGAGCGCGGCGAGACGGATGAGTTCGTGAGGCCCACGTCGATCGGTGGCTATGACGGCATGCGTGACGGCGACGGGCTGCTGATGGCGAATTTCCGCGCCGACCGGGTGCGCCAGCTCATGACCGCACTTCTCGATCCCGACTTCACGGGCCTCGAGCGCAGGCGCCGCCCCCGCTTCGCCGCTGTTCTGGGCATGAGCGAATATTCGGCCGAGCTGAATCGCTTCCACGCCGTGCTGTTCCCCGCCCAGGATCTCGGCGACACGCTGGGCGAGCTTCTGTCGCGGGCCGGCAAGCGCCAGCTGCGCATCGCCGAGACCGAGAAATACGCCCATGTGACATTCTTCTTCAACGGCGGGGAGGAGCGGCCCTTCGCCGGCGAGGAGCGCATCCTGGTCCCCTCGCCCAAGGTCGCCACCTATGATCTGAAGCCCGAGATGTCGGCCTATGAAATGACCGACAAGCTGGTGGCGGCGATCGAGAGCGGCCATTTCGATTTCGCGGTGGTGAACTACGCCAACACCGACATGGTGGGCCATTCCGGCAAGCTCGCTCCCGCCATCGCCGCGGTCGAGGCGGTCGACCGCTGCCTCGGACGGCTCGAGGCCGCGATCAAGCATGTCGGCGGGGCGATGCTGGTGACCGCCGACCACGGCAATGCCGAGGTGATGTGCGATCCCATGACCGGCGGGCCGCACACCGCCCATACGCTGAACCGCGTGCCGCTTGTCCTGGTCAATGCGCCGCCGGTCGTCGCGGGGCTGGACGATGGCGAGCTCGCGGATATCGCGCCCACGCTGCTGTCCCTGCTGCAGCTCCCCCAGCCGCCGGCCATGACGGGCCATTCCCTGCTGAAGCCCGCACCGGTGATGGAGGGTCCGAAGCCGGAGCGCCGTGTCTCGGTTTAGCCGCGGAGGTCATCACATTTCCGTGCGGTGGCTTTCGCGCGGATCGCGTTTTGAGCGAGCGCTCGGTGCCGGTTTGCTGCTTTTGCTGCTCCTGCTCCCGCTGCTCGCCCCGGCACAGGACAGGCAGGAGCTGGAGAGCATCGAGGCCGCGCTGCGCGCCAGCCGGGCCCAGGGAACCAAGCTCTCGGCAAAGGCGACGGCCTTGGCCCAAGAGGTCGCCGATCTGCAATATCTGCTGGTCGCCCGAGCCGCCTCTGCCCGGGACACGGAGGCGGCGCTGGGCGTGCTGGAG
>DATHQQ010000543.1:0-6379 GCA_035482595.1 Verrucomicrobiia bacterium | reverse complement strand
CATCACATCAACCAGGCGCTGCGCGCCCATAAGATCTTTGCCCGCGACGTGGACTACATCGTCAAGGACGACAAGGTCGTCATCATCGACGAGTTCACCGGCCGCATGATGGAAGGCCGGCGCTATTCCGAGGGGCTGCATCAGGCGCTGGAGGCCAAGGAAGGGGTCACGATCCAGAACGAGAACCAGACCCTGGCCTCGATCACCTTCCAGAATTATTTCCGCCTCTTCCCCAAGCTCGCCGGCATGACCGGCACGGCCATGACCGAGGCCAGCGAGTTCCAGGATATCTACGGCCTCGAGGTGGTGGAGGTCCCGACCAATCTGGACTGCGTGCGCATCGACGAGCATGACGAGGTCTATCGCACGGCGGCCGAGAAATACGATGCCATCATCGGCCTGATCGAGGAATGCAAGGCGCGCCAGCAGCCGCTCCTCGTCGGCACCGTCAGCATCGAGAAATCCGAGCTGCTCTCCGGGCTCCTGAAGAAGAAGAAGGTGCCCCACCAGGTCCTGAATGCCCGCTACCACGAGCAGGAGGCCTATATCATCGCCGAGGCCGGCGTGCCGGGCGCGGTGACCATCGCCACCAACATGGCCGGGCGCGGCACCGACATCCAGCTCGGCGGCAATCTCGAGATGCGCATCTGGCGCGAGACCGCCGATATGGCCGATCCCCAGGAGAAGCAGGCGCGCATCGATTCCATCCGCGCCGATGTCGCCGTCAAGAAGAAGGTCGCCCTCGACGCCGGCGGGCTCTATGTCATCGGCACCGAGCGCCACGAGAGCCGGCGCATCGACAACCAGCTGCGCGGCCGTTCCGGCCGCCAGGGCGATCCGGGCGCCTCGCGCTTCTTTCTCTCCCTCGACGACGATCTGATGCGCATCTTCGGCTCCGAGCGCATGGATTCCATGCTGCAGCGTCTCGGCCTGAAGGAAGGCGAGGCGATCGTCCATCCCTGGATCAACAAGGCCCTGGAGAAGGCGCAGCAGAAGGTCGAGGCGCGCAACTTCGAATCGCGCAAGAACATCCTGAAGTTCGACGACGTGATGAACGATCAGCGCAAGGTGATCTACGAGCAGCGCCGCGAGCTGATGGTGGCGACCGACGTCTCCCAGACCATCGCCGAGATGCGCCAGGAGACCGTCAGCCATATGGTCGAGCAGCATATCCCGGCCAATTCCTACGCCGAGCAGTGGAACGCCCAAGGCCTGCATGAGGAGGCCTTGCGCATCTTCGGCCTCGATCTGCCCATCGTCGACTGGGCCAAGGAAGAGGGCATCGCCGAGCAGGAGATCCATGAGCGCCTGACCGCCGCCGTCGAGAAGAAGATGGCGGAGAAGGAGGAGCGCGCAGGCAGCGAGGTCACGCGCTTCGCCGAGAAGAGCATCCTGCTGCAGCTACTGGACCAGCAGTGGAAGGACCATCTGCTGAACCTCGACCATCTGCGCCAGGGCATCTGGCTGCGGGCTCATGGTCAGCGCGACCCGCTGAACGAGTACAAGCGCGAAGCCTTCGAGATGTTCGACGACATGCTGACGCGGGTGCGCGAATCCGTGACCGTCGTGCTGTCGCACATCGAGGTCCGCATGGGCCCGCCGCCCGAGGAGCAGGCCCCCCCGCCCCCGCCGCCCCAGCCCCAGGCCCGGATGCGCGAATCCCGCCCGAGCCCGGCTCTGGCTCTTGCCGGCGCCGACGCCTTCGCCCCACCGGCGAAGGAAGATTTCGGCAAGGTCTCCCGCAACGCCCCCTGCCCCTGCGGCTCAGGCAAGAAGTTCAAATACTGTCACGGGCGGGTTTAACCCCCGGCCTGTTCGCCTCGCCTTGCGATCTTCCCCCTCGCCCCCCGAAGGGGGGAGAGGGTCAGGGTGAGGGGGTTACAGTCCAAGGCTGCGTAGATTGCTGAATGCACACCGCCGGTCGTGGCAGAAGCCGGACCAGGCAGTTCGCACAAATTCCCGACATGAGTCAGGCGGCGACACCCCCTCACCCTGACCGTCTCCCACGTTCCGGGGGCGAGGGGAATCTCAGGATTGACCGGTCGAGTGGCCTGCTCCTCGACGCCTATGCCTGCTCCAATTAGTTGGAAATCACCAGTCGTTTACAGTGGGCATCCGGTGATGTTATGCGGACTCCGCTGATTGGATTACGATATCAACAATAATTCGTCGCACTGCTTGACCTAGGGCCGCTCATGGCCGCCCTAACCTGGACTAGGGAGAAGACCGTGAAAAACCTGGCGTCAAGGCGGTGGCGGCATATCGCAGCGATTGCGTTGTTCGCCTGCCTCGCCGGGAGCCTCATCACGAACGCCTTCGCCCAGGGCCGGGGAGAAGAGAAGTTCAGCAATCTTCCCCGCTTTGCGCCGGGAAGCCTCTTCGAGCCGCAGTCGAACTATGTGTTGATGCAGGATTTCGGCAAGCGGGCTCACTCGAATGTCAGGATATTGGTGCCCCCTGCCAACCCGTTTGCCAAAGCACAAACCAGTGCGGGCACGCCGCCTTTCGCCGGGTATTTTTATGAAACGCCTGCGTCGCTCGCCTGCGTCTATGGGTTGGTTTCCACGACGGTGGCCGGGTGCAATCCGAACCTGACGGCCACCAACGTCGCAACCGGTTCCCGATCGATTGCCCTTGTCGATGCCTACGACTATCCGGGTGCAAAGAGCGATCTGGCGACCTTCTCATCGCAGTTCGGCTTGCCGGCGCCGTCGTCAGCAAATTTTAGGGTTGTCTATGCGACCGGCGTGAAACCGCCGAGCGGTGTCCATTCAGGATGGGATCTCGAGGCCGCCTTGGATCTCGACATGGCCCATGGTCTGGCACCGAGGGCGAAGATCTATCTCGTGGAAGCAGCCTCGAGTTCCCTCCAGGATATGTTCCAGGCCGTGCGGAAGGCAGCAAGTCTCGTCGCGGCCGACGGCGGCGGCGAAGTATCGATGAGTTGGGGAAGCGGCGAATTCGCTACGGAGGGTTTCTATGATTCGGCGATGGCGACCGCCAGAATCGTCTATTTCGCCGCGGCGGGAGACAGCCCTGGGACGCTATATCCTTGTACCTCTCCCAACGCGGTCTGCGTCGGCGGCACCGGCAATAGTCGAAATGCCGCAACCGGCGTGTTCCAGGGCAATGTGGCTTGGGCAGATACGGGCGGTGGAACGAGCTCATATGAAGCCCGGCCGAATTATCAAGATGGGATCGCAGGCATCATCGGCGCCCGGCGCGGCGTTCCCGACATTGCCGCCATTGCGGATCCCAGAACGGGGGTATGGATCTACAATGCCGCCTGGGCCGGGTCATGCGTCGGGAATAGCGGGTGGTGCATCGTCGGTGGGACAAGCGCCGCTACGCCGGTCATGGCCGCGATCGTCAATTCGGCGGGACGATTCCCTTCATCGAGCGCGGCGGAGCTCAGTTTGATCTATTCGACCCTGGGGGCGGCTGGTGCCGGTTGGAGCGACGTCACCAGCGGCGCCTGCGGTTTCTATGACGGCTTTGCGGCCTTCAGAGGATGGGACCAATGCACGGGCATCGGCGTTCCGCAGGGCGCGACCAGCTTCAAGGTCGTCATCATGCCGTGATCTCTTCGCCGGACGCGGCGGTAATCGCGGCGCGGCGGCGGGCCTACTTCTTCTTCGGCTTCAGCGACTGCCAGTCTTCCTCGGTCAGCCGCTCCAGGAAGTTGAACTGGCCGGCACCCTGCAGCCATTCGCCGCCGTCGATGGTGACGACCTCGCCGTTGATGTAGCCGGCGAAATCGCTGAGCAGGAAGGAAGCGAGGTTGGCGAGCTCGATATGCTCGCCGACGCGCTTCAGGGGGTTCTTGCTCTCGAAGACCTGGGCGAGCTCGGGACGGGGCACCAGGCGCTCCCAGGCGCCGGGGGTGGGAAATGGCCCCGGCGCGATGGCATTGAGGCGCACGCCCTTGCCGCCCCATTCCACCGCCAGGCTGCGGGTCATGGCCAGCACGCCGGCCTTCGCCATGGCCGAGGGCAGGACAAAGGCCGAGCCCGTCCAGGCATAGGTGGTGATGATGCTGAGCACGCTCGCCTTGTGCTTGGCCTTGATCCAGCGACGGCCGCAGGCGGTGGTGCAATAGGCGCTGCCGTGAAGGACGATGCCGAGCACGGCGTCGATGGCCCGCGGGCTCAGCTCCTCGCTGCGGGCGATGAAATTCCCGGCGGCATTGTTGACCAGGCAATCCAGCGGCCCCTCGGCCCAGATCGCCTCCACCATCTTCTCCACCGCCTCGGGATCGCGCACATCGCAGATCTGGGTCTCCACCTTGCCGCCCGTATCGCCCATGAGCTTGGCCGCGGCTTCCTTCAGCACCTCGGCACGCCGGCCGCAGATCACCAGCCCCGCCCCCAGCTCCAGGAAGCGCCGGCCCATGGAGAAGCCGAGGCCGGTCCCCCCGCCGGTGATCAGGATGCGCTTGCCCTTCAGAAGATCGGTCTGGAACATGGGATTCCTCTCGTGATGACTTTCCTCTTCTCGTCATTCCCGCGAAAGCGCTGGGGTATGTACATGAGCCGGGCCGGCTTTCCTTTGTGTCCCCTCCCCCCTTGCGGGGGAGGGTTAGGGCGGGGGGTGGGATCGGCGTCTGCGGATCATGATGAGCCCGCGCAGCATCGATTGGATGAGAATACGGCCACCCCCACCCCGGCCCTCCCCCCTCGAAGCGCGGGCCTTACGGCCCGCAGGGGGAGGGGGAAGAAAGCGGCAGTGGCAGTCAACGCGAGATGTACGTCCTCTAGCGCGAAAGCGGGAATCCGGGCAACAAGTGAGACATCGGCCCTTAATGCACTTTCGCGGGCCTGACGGGAAGCGGAGAGGGGGCTAATTCAGCCCCTTCTTGCCCATGGCGAGGAATTTCTCGCGGCGCTCGGCGCGCAGGCGGGCGCCGTCCTGGCGGCTGAGCTCGGTGAGGGCGGATTCGATGGCATCGCCCAGGCTCTCGATGGTCCGGTTGCGGTCGCGATGGGCCCCGCCCAAGGGCTCGAGGACGATCTCGTCGATGATGCCGAGCTTCAGCAGATCCTCGGCGGTCAGCTTCAGGGCCTCGGCGGCCTCCTTGGCCTGCTCGGCGCTGCGCCAGAGGATGGAGGCGCAGCCCTCGGGGGAGATCACCGAATAGACGGAATGCTCGAGCATGAGAACGCGATTGCCCGCGGCCAGCGCGATCGCGCCGCCCGAGCCGCCCTCGCCGATGATGACGGCGATGAGCGGGACTCGAATCCTGAGGCATGTCTCGATGGAGCGGGCGATGGCCTCGGCCTGGCCGCGGGCCTCGGCATCGATGCCGGGATAGGCGCCCGGCGTATCCACCAGGGTCACCACCGGCAGGCGGAAGCGATCGGCCAGATCCATCAGCCGCTGGGCCTTTCGGTAGCCTTCGGGCCGGGCCATGCCGAAATTATGCTGGACGCGGGAGGTGGTGTCGGAGCCTTTCTCCTGGCCCATCACCACCACGGAGCGGCCGCGGAAGCGACCGAGCCCACCCTCGATCGCGTGGTCGTCGGCGAAATTGCGGTCGCCGGCCAGCGGCGTCCATTCCTCCACCAGCGCGCCGACATAATCGCCGAAATGCGGCCGGTCGGGATGACGGGCGACCAGCGTCTTCTGCCAGGCCGTCAGCTTGCCATAGGTCTGGCGCAGCAGCTTGTCGGCCTTGCCCTGAAGCTTCGCCACCTCTTCGGCGATGTTCATGTCGTCGGCATTGGCGAGGTGGCGCAGCTCCTCGATCTTGCCTTCGAGCTCGGCGATGGGCTTCTCGAATTCGAGGAAGGTGGGCATCGAGGGCTAAGCAGCCCCGCCGATCTGATCGGCCTTGCGCACCAGCACCTCGGCCTGGCGGATCGAGGCCAGGTCGATCAGGCGGCCGTCCAGCGCCACCGCGCCCTTGCCCTCCTTCTGGGCCTGGGCCATGGCGGCGAGAATGCGCTTGGCCTTCTCCACCTCCTTCGTGCTGGGGGTGAAGAGCTCATTGGCAAGGGCGACCTGGGAAGGATGGATCGCCCACTTGCCCTCGCAGCCCAGCACCCCGGCCCGGTTGCCCGCCGCCTTGTAGCCATCGGCATCGGAGAAATCGCCGAAGGGCCCGTCGACGGGGCGCAACCCATTGGCGCGGGCGGCCACCACCATGCGGGCGATGGCGTAATGCCACATGTCGCCCCAGTGGCTGGCGCGGTTGCCGGCGGAATCCTTGTCGGTCAGCACGGCATAATCCGGATTGGCGCCGCCGATATTGGTCGTGCGCGCCTTGGTCGAGGCGGCATAATCGGCAACGCCGAAATGCAGCGATTCGTTGCGCCGGCTGGCGGCGGAAATCTCATGCACGTTCTGCATGCCGAGCGCGGTCTCGATGATCATCTCGAAA
>DATHQQ010000542.1:0-7481 GCA_035482595.1 Verrucomicrobiia bacterium | reverse complement strand
TCGACGAACTGCGCACGACATTCCTGCAGGCTGTCGAAGGTCGACCGCGATAGTGGGAGGTCACTTGTAGTTGGCCGCGAGGTTCCGCGCCGGCAGGATGACATCCGTCGCCAGACCGAATGCCATCAGCACGCGGATCGTCATCCAGGCCAGGTCGACCTCCCACCATTTATGCCCGTGGCGGGCCGAGGTGGGAGCGGCGTGGTGATTGTTGTGCCAGCCTTCGCCGGCGGCCAGAACACCGATGATCGGATTGTTCCGGCTGCGGTCCGGAGTCTCGTAGTTCCGATAGCCCCAGACATGGGTCACGGAATTGACCGACCATGTGGTGTGCCAGACCAGCACCGTCCGCAGCGCCCCGGCCCAGATGAAGAGGCTGGCGCCGAGCTGAAACGCCTGGCCGAGAGTGGCCCCTGCCAGCAGGTCGCCGATGAAGCCCAGAGCGAAGAAGGCCACCCAGGAGAGGAAGGTGATCTTCATCCAGTTCTTCCGCCGCTCGATCATGGCGTAGAACGGATCGCGCATCAGGTCCTTCGCATAGCGCTCGGTCATCACGCCCGGCCTCATATCGGGCGTGCGCACCAGCAGCCAGCCGAAATGCGCCCAGAAGAAACTCTTGAGCGGCGAATGAGGATCGCGCTCTTCATCGGCGAAGCGATGGTGACGGCGGTGGACGGCCACCCAGAAGGCCGGCGAGAACTGCAGGCAGCAGGTTCCGAGGAAGGCGAGGCTATGCTCGAGCCAGAGCGGACAGGTGAAGCTGCGATGGGCGAGCAGGCGGTGAAAGCCGAGATTGATCCCGAGGACGCCGAAGACATACATGCCCGCGGCCAGAAGAGCGACGCCCGTCCAGCTGAAGAACCAGGGCAACAGCGCCAAGGCGGCGAGGGAATGACAGAGGACGAAGCCGATGAGGGTATCGGTCTTCAATTTCACCCTCTGCGCGGTCTGAGATCCGTCGCGATCGGACGCAGGAGTCGGATCTGCCGGAGAGACCGGCAGTTCTTTGAGCCTGGGCGCGGTCGGGGAATTCAGATCCAGCTTCGTCAAGCAATCCTCAAACTGGCGTGAGCAAGGGGAAGCTCTTCGGACTGCCCGGTGCCCGGAAACGAGATGCCGAAAGCGGCCAGCTTTTCGGGTAGGAAGCAAGCGCCCACCCGATCCGGTCATTGGCGGAGAGGGATTGGCGTCGGATCGCTGGCGTAGATGGAGCCCTTATCTACCGATCCGGCGGGTTAGTCAAAGCATGGTTTCAGGCAAAAAGAGGCTGGCGGAGGCCTCCGCCAGCCCTTCCCCGTCCTGCGCAGGCAACGGCGCTCACTCACCACAACACGCGGCTGCCTTCGGTGCCTCGTCATATTCGTCGTGGCGGCGCATCCAATCCATATTCCCCGTCTCGTTGCGGCCCTTCGGCGCGCGATCGAGGATCATATAGGTGCCGATCAGCTCCTCGGGTCCTCTGGCGTAGGCGGAATAGCTGTGGAAGACCTCGCCGGTCTCGTCCTTCACGAAGGCGCTGAGGCCGGGCAGCTCGTCATTGCCCTCGGCGGCGTCCATCATATCGAAATTGTAAAAGACCTTGTCCTTGGCCAGGTCCTCCTTGGTGAAAGAGACCTGGTGATCGTAGTTGAAGTCGCTGCCGCCGGAGGATACCCAGGGAAAACGCCAGCCCATCCGCTTCTTATAGGCCTCGATCTTGGCCAGCGGGGCGCGCGACACCGCGACCATGGTGACGTCGTGATGCTCGAGATGCGGCAGGGCGCCGTCGATATGGTCGGCCAGGAAGGAGCAGCCGGGGCAGCCCGCCTTCCAGTCGGGTCCGAACATGAAATGATAGATCATGAGCTGGCTGCGGCCGGCGAAGAGCTCGGCAAGGGTCTTCCTCCCCTGGGGTGTGTCGAAGGCATAGTCCTTCTCGACCTTGACCCAGGGCAAGGCGGTGCGCTCGGCGGTGAGCTCGTCCCGCAGCCGGGTGGCCGCCTTCTCCTTGGCCAGGAATGCCTTGCTGGCGGCGAGCCATTCCTCTCGCGACACGACGGGATTGCGATGCATGAATCTCCTCCTCGGATCATTGCCTGGTCTGCTTGACAGAATAGGTTGATATCAACATTATAGGCGCATGTCAAAGGCCGTGGTGGTTTCCTTCGAGACGACGCTCCTGGTTCGCGACCACTGCCTCTGTCTTCACCTGCAGCGCTCGGCACGCAAGATCGCGCGGCGCTTCGATGAGGCCTTGCGCCCCGTCGGGCTGACGAACGGGCAGTTCTCATTGCTCATGTCGCTGAACCGGCCTGAGGCGCCCGGCATGGGGGCGGTGGCCGCCCTGCTGGCCATGGATCGCACCACCCTCACCGCGGCGCTGAAGCCCCTGGAGCGCCGCGCTTTGGTGACGGTGGCGCCCGATCCCGCCGACGGGCGCAGCCGTCTGATGCGACTGACCGCTGCCGGGCGGCGCCTGCTTGCGCGCGCCGTTCCGATCTGGGAGGCCACCCATGCGGCGGTCGAAGCCTTGCTCGCCGACCGCGATCCCGATCGCCTCCGGCGCAATCTGCGGGCGCTGTCCTGAGGGCCGGCGGCACCTTCGCCCTACCAGGGAATCTCGCGCCCGTCGAAATTGAGAAAGCAGCCCGACTGCGCCGGTCCGATGCGCGGAAGCAGATCGATCAGGACCTCGACCCGCTCCTCGGCGGAGACCGGCGCATCGGGGCCGCCCATATCGGTCCTGACCAAGCCCGGCGTCACGACCGTAACGATGATTCCTTTCACCGCCACCTCTCGCGCGAGGCTGCGCATCGCGGCGTTGAGGGCGGCCTTGGAGGCGCGATAGGCGGTGATTCCGCCGGCGGTGTTCTCGCCGATGCTTCCGAGGCGGCTGGTCAGGCTCACGATCTTTCGCCCACCCGCCTCGATCAGCGGGAGCAGGGCCAGGGTCAGCCGCATGGTGCCGATGACGTTGACCTGGAAGATCTCGGCCCAGGGTTCGACCGTCTCCGGCCCGCCCATCGGGGCGCGTGAACCCAGCAGGCCAGCGCAATTGAACAGGAGGTCGAGGGGCGGTGCGCCGATCCGCGCCGGCAGGCTGTCGATCGATTCCGGATCACCGAGATCCAGTGCCACCCCATGGATATCGCCGGGAAGACCGGCGAGCACGGCGGGATTGCGCGCCGCCGCCCAAACCGTCCAGCCGCGCCGGGCAAAGCTCTTGACCAGCGCAAAGCCCAGGCCGCGATTGGCACCGGTCACCAGAACGGAAGGCATCTCGTCTACTCCCTGCGATCTCTCAATGCGGCGGCATCGGAATATAGACCGGCGGTGGGCCGGCAAATTTCAACTGCTGCCGAATCGCCTCGTCATCGGCGCCATAGGGCTTCAGATAGACATAAGAAGGATCGTTGCGTTCGATGATGTCGTCTTCCGGCTCGCTGCGCAGGCTGATCAGCATATTGTTGTCGAAGCGGATATGCATATAGCCGGGCATGATCGAGGTCCAATCCTTGAGATCGGGTTCGAAGATCGTCTGAAAGCTAAATCGGTCCGTCAGCTTGATGACCGTGGCGCTCTGGCCCTTCGGTGCCTGGGCCGGCACTTCCTGCCAGACATATCCGGATTGCTCGTAGACCCGGATCGGACTCAGCATCACATAGATCGGCTGCTCGGGGACGAGGTTCTGAAGGGCGAGGGATAGCCGATAGGATTTTCCGTCGGGCTCATAGGCGATGTTCTTGAGCTCGACGAAGAGATTGGTGAATGCGGCCTGCTGCAGCCTGAGCTGCGCCTGTCGTTGCTGGACGATCTGCCTTTGCTGATACCAGCCGATGCCGAAGTCGAGACCGAAGGCGAGAGCCGCGACGAGGACGAGGCCTGTCACGAACCGGGATCGGAGCAGGCCAAGCCCGTGGCCCAGCCGAACCCTGGTGCCCTTGCTCGCGGCGCCGTTGCCTTTGCGCGTGCCGTGGTGGCGGAGCTGCTCGAGGAGGCTCGCCTTGTCCATCGGCATGTCGGCGCCGACGCCGCTGGCCTCCGCCAGCCGCTGCTCCAGGGCCTGCGCCTTCGCTCTTTCGTCCCGCAGATCCGCCCAGAGGCCGAGGATCACCCGGTCCTTATCTGCCGTGGAGAGGGTCGAGAGATCGAGCGGGCGGATTTCCTCCGTCATGAGATCAACCGGCCGTCTGCGATATGCAGGACACGATCCGCCTGCTCCGCGAGGCGCAGATTATGCGTCACGGTGATGAGGGTCATGCCGCGCTCTCGATTGAGCGCGCGCAGCTGGTCCATCAGCTCGATCTCGGTCTGCTCGTCCAGATCGGAGGTCGGCTCATCGGCGAGGAGCAATGCCGGCTCGTTGATGAGCGCCCGCGCGATCACGGCACGGCGTTGCTCGCCGGCCGAAATCTCGGATGGATAGGCATCGGCGAAGTCCGCCAAGCCCAGCTGGTGCAGCAGCACCGCGGCGGCGCCATAGACCGCCGCCGCATCTGCCCGCCGCCCCAGCAGGGCCGGGAGCGCCACATTGTCGATGATGCGCAGGCTCGCCAGCAGGCTTGCGAACTGGAACACGAAGCCGATCCGGTGATTGCGGAACGCCGCCAGCCGGCTGTCGGAAAGGGCCCAGATATCGGTGCCTTCGACACGCACCTTCCCCTTGGTAGGTCGGCTGAGTCCGCCGATCATGGCCATGAGCGAGGATTTGCCGGAGCCGGAGCGGCCGACGATGGCGGCATAAACCCCCTGAGAGATATCGAGATCGATGCCGCGGACCGCCTCGACTTCTCCCCGCTCGGTCGCATAGGCCTTGCCGAGGCCGGTGCAGGCGAGCACGGCGCTATCCCTCCGACCGGATGAGGTCATAGGCGTCGCGCCGGCTCGCCCGCCATGCGGGAAAGAAGGCGCCGACCGCACCGATGAGCGACGCCAGAAGAACGCAGAGGAGGGCGAAGAGAGCTGTCATGCCGGCGCCCAGCCAGAGGAAGGGGATGCCGATCCCCTCGAGATAATAAACCAGGGAGTGCTCGAAGAAGCGCATGAGCAGCAAGCCGAACAGGCAGCCGACGCCGCCCCCCACGGCGGTGGTGCTCACGGCTTCGATCAGCAGCATGCCGATGATCTGGCGCCGGCGTGCTCCGATCGCCTTCAGCAAGCCGAGCTCCCGGCGCCGCTCCGTGATGATCGCGGAAAACAGCACGCTGACCATCGCGGCCGTGCTCACGAACATGACCAGCATCAGGGCGAGAACCCCGTCGAGCAGAATCGCGAGACCCTGGCGCACGGAAATGAGCGTGGATTCGCCGGACACGACCTTCACATCAGGAAAGCTCGCCAGTATGGCGAAGCGCACTTGCTGGGTGGTGGCGCCGGGCGCGAGATCGATCAGCACGCCAGAGAGCTTGTTGGGTTCCAGCGGCGCCTTGTCGCCACAGATCTTGAGCATGACCTCGCGCAACCCATCCAGGGTTTCGAAGCTCATGAACAGACCGTTCTCATGGGTGCCGACGGCGGTCTTGCCGAGCTTGCCATAGACGGTGAGGGACTCGCCGAAGACCAAGAGCTCGGCGCCGACCTGCTCCTCTCGGCGCCCGCCGATGATGACGTCGTTCTTTCGCAGCGGACGATCGAGCCGCTCCGCCAGCCAGGGTTGGATCGTGAAATCGCGGGCGGGATCGAAAGCGACAAGATCGACCGTCTCGTGCTGATGGCCGGTGGCGGCCGCATCGGTTCGGAAGATCAGCTGCGGTTCGATCTGCCCGACGCCCTTGATGCGGCTCAAGCGCCCCAGCATGCCGGCATCGAGGGTGAGGTCGGTCGGCTCCGCCGTGAGCAGCGCGGCGGTGATGTTGGTCATTGTTCCTTCCGGCACGACCAGCATATCCGCGCCCAGCCGGGTGAAGCCCACATCCATGCTGCGCTCGATGCTGCGCATCAGCACGGCGCCGGTGAAGACGCTGCCGGCACAGATGGCGACGGCGGCGAAGAGGAGGAGCGTGCGCGCCTTGCGCCGGCCCAGATTCTGTAAGGCAAGGTTGATCAGCAGGAAGCGGATGCCCGCGCCGGCCGGCGCCACAGGCGCCCGACCCTCCCCCGTCGCATCGGAGGCGGTCATCGAATCCTACGCGTGGCGGGCCGCCCCGGGGCGTGCAATGGGTCCCGGAAGGCCGCCGGGCGCTGCTAGAGCGTGCACGACCGGGTGTGCTTCATATGCTCCATCTTCGTCGGGATGATGACGCAGTCATGATGCCCGCCATTGCTCGGCAAAATGCCCATCAGCTCGTCCGTCTCCGCATCGATCACGGCGATGCCGCTCGACAACCGCTGGAAGCCGCTGAAGGGAACGAGGACATATTTGCCGTCATAGGTGATGGCCGGCGTCTGAAGGTCGGGGCCGATGCCCTGGATCTCCTTCTTGATGGTCCAGGTCTTGGTATCAACCACCATGACACCGCTGGATCCCGGGGAAGGATGCAGGACCGAGAGATAGAGCTTCGAGCCGTCGATGGAGAAGACCATGTGGAAGGGATTGGGATATTTGCCACCCCAGAGCGGGTCCTCGACATGGGCGACCTTCTTCCACTTCGTCGGGTCGGGATCGCCGCTGTCGAAGATGCTGCAATTGTTTTCCCGAAGATTGTTCATCATGCAGAGAAACTTGCCGTCGGGCGAGAAGCCGATCTCATGGCCGGGCGAGGCGATCTTGTCGAAGACGACCTGCCAATGATCCTCGTCGATCCGGGTGACCGGATATTGCGATGGCGAATCCTTGTTGAATTGCAGGAAGGCGACCGGATCGAAGTTTCTGTCCCGGTCGAGGATCGCGATGCCGCCGCAGAGGCGGACGACGGTGGCGGCCCAGCGTCCCTCGGGATGCCAGATGGTGCCATCGGCACCGGAGAGCGTATGGAGCGAGTCGCCGGGGATCTGGTTTTCCTCGACGTAGAGTTCGCCCATGGGCACCATCTCCCATTCGATCTTCTGGCCCTTGGTGCCCTTGTAGTCGAAGATCCCGGTGGTCTGGTCGGGATAGATCTTGGAGATCGTCAGCGTGCCGCCCTTCTGCCAGCAATCGGCGAGATTGGGGGAATTGCCGGCCCAGTCGAATTTCAGCGCTGCGATTACTCGCGACGTCGTCCGCTCGAAGCAGGCGGCGATGTCCTTCTGCCCGTCGGTCACGAAATAGGATTGGGCATCGCCTGGATTGACGGTGACATGGACTCCGAGGCCGAGCCCCGTCTTCTCGGAGACATTCTCCATCAGGGACATCTTGGCGCCGTCATAGCGGACCCGGTAGATGTTGAATCCCGGAGCCGGGTCGGCGATCGACGGCTGTATGTCGTAGAGCCAGCAGTTCTTACCACCCTGGGTGCTGTTGACGAACTCGAAGGAGCGATAGGGATCGGCACTGGGGAAGGCACAGAGATGATGGGAGATGGGATTGTAGTCGCCGTAGTTCCAGTACCAGATGGAGGCCAGCACCCGGTTCGAATGCAGAT
>DATHQQ010000541.1:0-14059 GCA_035482595.1 Verrucomicrobiia bacterium | reverse complement strand
GACAAGGTGCGCAAGGCCGGGCTCAGCTCCGACACGATCGCCCAGGCCATGAACATGATCCTGTCGGGCTACACCGTGACCCAGATCCGCGATTCGATCTATTTGATCGACGTGGTGGCCCGCGCCCCCGAGGAAGAGCGTCTGTCGCTGAAATCCCTGGAGAACACCCAGATTCCCCTGCCCAACGGCGCGTCTGTCCCGCTCACCCAGTTCGCGACGATCGAATACACCCTCGATGAGAGCTATGTCTGGCGCTACAACCGCTCCCCCACGATCACCGTACAGGCCGATGTGCCGGCCGGCGTCCAGGCGCCGACCGCCTATCAGAAGAACGCCGAGGCGATCGACGCGCTGCGGGCCACGCTGCCGCCCGGGGTGAGCATCGTCGATGGCGGCACGGTGGAGGACAGCGCCAAGGCCAGCGCCTCGATCGCCGCCCAGATTCCTCTCATGATGCTGCTGACGCTGATCGTGCTCATGATCCAGCTGCAGAGCTTCCAGCGCCTGTTCCTCGTGCTGAGCGTGGCGCCCCTGGGGCTGATCGGCGTCGTGGCGATCATGCTGGCGACCAACACGCCCATGGGGTTCGTCGCCACCCTCGGCATCGTTGCGCTCGCCGGCATGATCATCCGCAATTCCGTCATCCTGGTGCACCAGATCGAGCACAACCGGGCGGAGGGGCGGCCGGCCTGGGAGGCCGTGGTCGAGGCCGCCGACCACCGGCTGCGGCCGATCATGCTGACCGCCGCCGCCGCGATCCTGGGCATGATTCCCATCATGAGCGAGGTGTTCTGGGGACCCATGGCCTTTGCTGTCGCCGGCGGCCTGGCGGGCGCGACCCTGCTGACCATGCTCTTCCTGCCTGCGCTCTATGTCGCCTGGTTCCGCGTCGAGGAGCCCAGGCCGGGCGAGACACCGCAACCGGAGCCGGCGGCGGCAGCGACCAACCCCGCCTGACGCAGGCGAGCCGCCGCGGCGGGAGCCATCGCAGATGAGCGAGAATCATCCGGACCTGACGCGCAATATCCTGGGCGTGCTGATCGTCGCGGGGCTGATCGCCGCTTCCTTCTGGATCCTGCGGCCGTTTCTGCCCGCCGCGATCTGGGCGACCATGATCGTCGTCTTCACCTGGCCGATCATGATCCGTCTCCAGGGCTGGCTCTGGCACCGCCGCGCGCCGGCGGTCGTCATCATGAGCCTGCTGCTCCTGATGATCTTCGTCCTGCCCTTCGCTTTCGCGGCCGGCACCATCATCGTCAATACCGACCGATTCGTGGGCTGGGCGCAGTCCCTCGCGAACTTCAGCCTGCCACCCCCACCCGATTGGCTGGCGGGACTTCCCCTCATCGGTCCGAAGGCAAGCTCGCTGTGGGCCGGCGCCACCGCCTCCCACCTCGAAGGACTGCCGGCACGGCTCGCCCCCTATGCCGGAACGGTGATCCGCTGGTTCCTGGGCCAGGCCGGCAGCCTCGGCGTCATGTTCCTGCAATTCATGCTGACCGTCGCCTTCGCCGCGATCCTCTATGCCTATGGCGAATCCGCAGCGGAAGGCGTGCTGCGCTTCGGCAACCGCCTGGCGGGAGAGCGCGGGGTTCAGTCAGTGCGCCTCGCCGGCCAGGCTATCCGTGGCGTGGCCATGGGCGTACTGGTCACGGCGATCCTGCAATCGGCGGTGGCCGGGATCGGGCTTGCCGTCTGCGGCGTCCCCTTTCCCGTCTTATTGACGGCGGGAATCTTCGTCCTCTGCGTCGCCCAGATCGGCCCCGGACTGGTGCTGATCCCTACCATCATCTGGATGTATTGGAGCGGCGACGGGGTCTGGGCCACCGTGCTGCTGGTATGGACGGTGGTGGTCCTCACCATGGATAATGTCCTGCGTCCGCTGCTCATCAAACGGAGCGCGAAGCTGCCGCTGCTGCTGATCTTCGTGGGCGTCGTCGGCGGGCTCATAGCCTTCGGCCTGATCGGCATCTTCATCGGGCCGATCGTGCTGGCGGTAGCCTTCACGCTGTTGAAAGCTTGGATCAGCGACGACGAGCGGCCGCCCGATCAGCTCCCATCGGCTCGGTGATTCGCGGCGATTAGATATTCGACATTGCCTTCCGCACCGGTGATGGGGCTCTCGACGATTCCCCGCACCCGCCAGCCCGGCTGCTGCCCCAGCCATTCCGCCACCCGGGCGCAGGCGGCCTCGCGCAAGGCCGGATCGCGCACGATCCCGCCCTTGCCCACGCCCTCGCGGCCGACCTCGAACTGCGGTTTGATCAAGGCCACGAGTTCGGCATCGGCAGCCGCCAGCGCCAGGGGGGCGGCCAGCACGGTCGCAAGGCCGATGAAGCTGGCGTCGCAGACGATGAGCGATGGCGCTTCGGGCAGCTGCTCGCGGGTCAGATGGCGGGCATTCAGACCCTCGCGTAGCAGAACCCGCGCATCCTGACGGAGCTTCCAGGCGAGCTGGCCGCGGCCGACGTCGACCGCATAAACCCTGGCGGCGCCGCGGGCGAGCAGCACATCAGTGAATCCGCCGGTCGAAGCGCCGACGTCGAGGCAGACCCGATCCCTGGGATCGATGCCGAAATGATCGAGCGCATGGGCAAGCTTCAGCCCGCCGCGCGAGACCCAGGGGTGATCCTGGCCCCTCAAGCCCAGCGGCGCGTCCTCCGCCAGCAGATCGCCCGCCTTCTCGATGCGACGCTCGCCGCTGAAGACCTTGCCGGCCAGGATCACGGCCGCCGCCCGGCTGCGACTATCGACGAGGCCGCGCTCGACCAGCAGCAGATCGGCGCGCTTCTTCATGGCGGCAAGCGCTTGACCTGACGGTGGAAGCGCAAGGTCAGCAGGATCGCCGTGGCGGCCAGGCCGAGGGCGAGGCCGAGCCAGAGGCCGACGGCACCGCGGCCGAAGGTGAAACCCAGCGCGGCCCCGGCGCTGAGGCCGATGACCCAATAGCCCAGGAAGCAGATCGCCATGGGGATGCGGGTATCCTTCAGCCCCCGCAAGGCGCCCGAGGCGACGGCCTGGGTCCCGTCGAAGACCTGGAACAAGGCGGCGACGGGCAGCAGGGTCAGGGCGACCGCCAGGGTCGGCCCGTTCATCGGCGCGTCGACGTCGATGTAGAAGCCGATCAGCAGATGCGGCGCCGTCAGGAAGATCGCGGCCGCCATGAGCATCCAGATGACGCCGAGATGAAGCGCCACATAGCCGGCCCAACTCGCCTCGGCATGATCGCGGGCACCGAGCGCGCGCCCCACCCGGACCGTCGCCGCCTGGCCGATGGAATAGGGCACCATGAAGGTGAAGGAGCAGAGACCGATGACGACGGTATGGGCAGCGAGCGCGGCGGCCCCGAAGAGTCCGACCAGCATGGTCGTGATCAGGAACAGCCCGTTCTCGAACAGATAGGCGCCCGAGATCGGCCAGCCGACATGGAGGGTCTCCCAGAAGGAGGCATGATGCCGCCCGAGCCCGGCGAAGACATGGAAGCGCCGGAAGCCGCGGTCGAAATGGACATAGGCTGCCACCGCCAGGAACTGGACCCAGCAGACGATGGTGCCCGTGACGCCGACCCCGGGGACGCCGAGCTTCGGCATGCCGAGGCTGCCATAGACGAAGAGATAGTTGGAAAGGACGGTGACGCCGACGGAGAGCATGGTGACGACAGTCACCACCCGCGGCCGGTGGGCCGCCGTCACGAAATTACGCAGCGCGGTGAAGGCGAGGAAGGCTGGTATCCCCGGCAGGCTCCAGAGCAGCAGGCCCTGGGCCATGCGCACCGTAGCGGCGTCATAGCCGATATGGGGCAGGAGAAGAACGAAGCTCAGGATGCCCGCGGCGCAGGGGAGCGAGAGGACAACGGCAAGCCGGAGGCCCTGGCGAACGACCGTGGAGACCTTGGCCGGATCGTCCGCGCCGAAGGCATGAGCCGCGACAGCGGCCACGCCGCTCAGCACCCCCATGCCCAGCAGCATGGGCGAGATCATCATATTGGCGCCGAGCCCCCCGGCCGCGAGCTCGGCCGCGCCCAGCCGCCCGACCATCACATTGTCGACGAAGACCGTCGCCATCTGGGAGAGGAAGGCGATCGCGATCGGCAGAGCGAGGCCGAGATTCGCTCCCGCTTCTTCGATCCAGGTTGCACGGCCCCCCGGCCGGACTGTCGCTCCGGCCGTCATGACGGATACCGGAGCGGTTAGGCGCGAGCCGGCGTCAGGGCCGCATCTCGCCCGAGGGCGGAGAGGGCCGTGGCCGCGATATGCCGGGCATCGAGCCCGGCATCGGCATATTGGACTTCGGGCTTGTGGTGGTCGATGAAGCGGTCCGGCAGGATCAGGGGCCGGATCTTGAGCCCGCCATCGAGCTGGCCCGTGCTGGCCAGGAACTGGAGCACATGGGACGCGAAGCCGCCCACGCCACCTTCCTCGACCGTGATCAGCACCTCATGCTCCGCCGCGAGCCGGCGCACCAGATCCTCGTCCAGCGGCTTGGCGAAGCGGGCATCGGCCACCGTCGCCGAAAGCCCACGGCTCGCAAGCTCCTCCGCCGCCTTCATGCATTCCTGCAGACGGGTGCCGAGAGAAAGCAGCGCCACAGCCGTGCCTTCGCGCAGAATGCGCCCCTTGCCGATGGGCAGGACCGAGCCGCGCACCGGCATCTCCACGCCGACGCCGTCGCCGCGCGGATAGCGCACCGCCGACGGACCGTCGTCGATGACGGCCGCGGTCGCTACCATATGCATCAGCTCCGCCTCATCGGCGGCCGCCATGATCACCATCCCCGGCAGGCAGCCCAGATAGGCAACGTCGAATGAGCCCGCATGGGTCGCCCCATCGGCCCCGACGAGGCCGGCGCGGTCGAGGGCGAAGCGCACGGGCAGGCGCTGGATCGCCACGTCATGCACCACCTGGTCATAGGCGCGCTGCAGGAAGGTCGAATAAATGGCGCAGAAGGGCTTGTAGCCTTCGGTCGCCAGCCCGGCGGCGAAGGTGACCGCATGCTGCTCGGCAATCCCGACGTCGAAGCAGCGCTTGGGAAATTGCTTGGCGAAGAGGTTGAGCCCCGTGCCCGATGGCATGGCGGCGGTGATGGCGACGATCTTGTATTCGGCCTCGGCCTCCTTGATCAGGGCCTCGGCGAAGACCTTGGTATAGCTGGGCGCGTTCGACACCGCCTTGACCTGGGCGCCGGTGACCACGTCGAACTTGACCACGCCGTGATATTTGTCCGCCGCCTTCTCCGCCGGCGCATAGCCATGGCCCTTGCGGGTGATGACATGAACCAGGACCGGACCATCCGCCGAGGCGTCGCGCACATTGCGCAGGACCGGCAGAAGATGGTCGAGGTTGTGGCCGTCGATCGGCCCGACATAGAAGAAGCCGAGCTCCTCGAACAGGGTGCCGCCACCCGTGACCATGCCGCGCGCGAATTCCTCCGCGCGCTTCGCCGCCATCTCGATACGCCGAGGGAAGGCCTTGGCCATCTCCTTGGCCAGGTGGCGCAGGGACAGATAGGATTTCGAGGAGAGCAGCCGCGAGAGATAGGCGCTCATCGCGCCCACCGGAGGGGCGATCGACATGTCGTTGTCGTTGAGGATGACGATCAGGCGGCTGTCCATCGAGCCGGCATTGTTCATCGCCTCATAGGCCATGCCGGCGCTCATGGCGCCGTCGCCGATGACGGCGATGACATGGTTGTTGCGGCCGTCGAGGTCGCGTGCCACCGCCATGCCCAGCCCGGCCGAGATCGATGTCGAGCTATGGGCCGCGCCGAAGGGGTCGTATTCGCTCTCGTCGCGCTTGGTGAAGCCGGACAGCCCGCCGCCCTGGCGGAGCGTCCGGATGCGCGGCCGGCGGCCGGTCAGGATCTTATGCGGATAGGCCTGGTGGCCCACATCCCAGATCAGCCGGTCCTTCGGGGTCTCGAAGAGATAGTGGAGCGCCACGGTCAGCTCGACGACGCCGAGCCCGGCGCCCAGATGGCCGCCGGTGATGGAGACGGCATCGATCGTCTCCTGCCGCAGCTCGTCGGCGAGCTGGCGGAGCTGGGAAGCCTCGAGCCGGCGCAAATCGGCCGGAATTTTCACTGTATCGAGGAGGGGAGTCTTGCTTTGAGTCGCCAAGGATTGTTCCTTCGAATTCGCCGGAGACAGGAGTCCCCATAGACTCTATGAGAAGCTCTGCCCTTTTAGCGCATAATTCAAGATGCGCAACTCCCGTTTAACTTAATATAACACATTGGACCAACACGGTTAACCCTTTGTTACTCAATCGAATTTCATGGGCTCGCTCGAAAGGGCGCCATCCGCGGTGAACACGATCTTGTCGACCTTTGCCTGGGCCTCACGCAGTTTCCGCTCGCAATGCTGCTTCAGGGCGGCCCCGCGCTCATAGGCACGAATCGCCTCGTCCAGCTTCGCCTCGCCCTTTTCCAGAGCCTTCACCAGGCCCTGCAGCTCATTCAGGGCCTCCTCGAAACTCATAGCTTCAATTGCCGGTTCCTGCTTGTCGGCCATTCGATCCTCTTGCATCGATTTATCGCCAGCCTCAGGCGGCCATCAGCCGTCCGACATGGGCGGCGGCGCTGGCGGCGAGCGCATTCAAGTCGTAGCCGCCTTCCAGCGTGGACACAACCCGGCCCCCGCAATGCCTTGCGGCAAGATCCAGAAGCTCGTCCGTCGCCCAGGCGTAATCCGCCTCCTCCAGCCGGAGATTGGCCAAGGGATCCGCCCGGTGGGCGTCGAAGCCGGCGGAAATCAGCAGCATGTCCGGACGAAATTCCGCCAGCGCGGGCAGCACCCGCCGGGTCATCGCCGCGCGGAACTCCGCCGACCCGGCATGGGGCGGCAGCGGGGCATTGCAGATATTGCCGCAGCCGGTCTCGGCCGCCGATCCCGTTCCGGGGTAGAGGGGCATCTGATGGGTCGAGGCGTAGAAGAGCTCGGGATCCCGCTCGAACATGGCTTGGGTCCCGTTGCCGTGATGCACGTCGAAATCCATGACCGCGATCCGCCTGAGGCCATGGGTGCCGCGCGCCTGATGGGCGCCCACGGCGACATTGTTGAACAGGCAAAACCCCATGGCCGTCGCCGGCTCGGCATGGTGGCCCGGCGGGCGAACGGCACAGAAGGCATTGGCGGCCTCGCCCGCGGCAACCGCATCGACGGCGGCAGAGACCGCGCCTGCAGCCCGCAGCGCCGCCTCGCCGGAGCCGGGCGAGAGCGAGGTATCGCCATCCAGCATCACCCGGCCCGCTCGGGGCACCGCTTCCAGCAACGCCTCGACGAAGCCGCGGGGATGGGCGCAGGCGATCTGGTCGATCGACGCCCGGGGCGCCTCATGCCATTCGAGAGCGGCGAAGGCCGGCGCCTGGAGCGCCGTCAGAATCGCCTCGAGCCGGGCCGGTCTTTCCGGATGGCCCGCTCCCATGTCATGTTCCAGGCAAGCGGGATGGGTATAGAGCCGGGTCGCCATAACCGGCATTTTCGCCATCCTATGGGGTAAATGCCATCGAATTGCGGAGTGGATTGTGGAGCCTGTCGATTTCATCGTCATCGGCGCCGGGATTGCCGGCGCCTCGGCCGCCTATGCCCTCGCCGAGCATGGGCGGGTGCTGGTGCTGGAACGCGAGAGCCAGCCCGGCTATCACACCACCGGCCGCTCGGCCGCGCTGTTCACCGAGAACTACGGCAACCGGACGATCCGGCGCCTGACCCGGGCCAGCGGCCCCTTCCTGAAGCAGCCGCCGGCGGGCTTCGCCGAGCATCCGATCCTGACGGCCCGCGGCGTGCTGATGATCGCGCGGGCCGATCAGCTGGGCGCGCTCGAGACGCTGCATCATGAGGTTGCCCATATCGGCGGACCGGTCGAGCGTCTCGAGGCGGCCGCGACCCTGGCGCTTCTGCCTTTGCTGCGGCCGGGCTATGCCGCGGCGGCGCTCTATGAGCCCGACGCCCTCGACATCGATGTCAACGGCCTGCATCGCGGCTTCCTGCGCGCAGCATCGGCCCGGGGTGGCCGGCTGCTCTGCGATGCCGAGGTGCGCCAGATCGGGCGGCGGGACGGAACCTGGCAGCTCGAGACCAGGGCCGGTGCCTTCGAGGCCCCCGTGGTGGTCAATGCCGCCGGGGCCTGGGCCGATGAGATCGCGGGGTTGGCGGGCGTCCGGCCCATCGGCCTGCAGCCCAAACGGCGCACGGCCTTCACCTTCGACGGGCCGGCGGGTCTCGGCGATAGGCTCTTGCCGGCCTGCATCGATGTCGAGGAGCAGTTCTATTTCAAGCCGGAGGCCGGGCGCTTCCTGGGCTCGCTCGCCGATGAGACGCCCTCGCCCCCCTGCGATGCCCAGCCCGAGGAGATCGATCTGGCCATGGCGGTGGAGCGGATCGAGGCGGCGACGATCTTCGAGATCCGACGTCTCACCCATCGCTGGGCAGGGTTGCGCAGCTTCGTCGCCGATAAGAGCCTGGTCATCGGGGAGGCTGGCGATGCGAAGGGATTCTTCTGGCTCGCGGGCCAGGGCGGCTATGGCATCCAGACCTCGCCCGGGGCGGGCGCGGCACTGAGCGCCCTCGTCACCACCGGCGACCTGCCGGCAGAGCTTTGCAAGACCGGGCTCGCCGCGGCGGATCTTTCGCCGGACCGGCCGGGGATCGGCCTCAAATCCGATTGAGGGGAATCTTCAGATAGACGGTGCCGTTGGATTCCGGCGCCGGCAGTCGCCCGCCGCGGATATTGACCTGAAGGGCCGGGAGGATCAGCACCGGCGCCTCCAATGTCTTGTCGCGCGCGCGGCGCATGGCCGCGAAGGCGGCCTCGTCGATGCCGTCCTTGATGTGGATATTGTCCCGGCGTTGCGCGGCCACCGTGGTTTCCCAGGCGAAGGCCCGCCCGTTGGGTCCATAATCGTGGCAATTGAACAGCCGCGTCTCGGGGGGCAGCGCCAGGATGCGCCGGATCGAGCGATAGAGGGTCGCGGCGTCGCCGCCGGGAAAATCGCAGCGCGCGGTGCCGTAGTCCGGCATGAAGAGCGTGTCGCCGTGGAACAGGGCATCGCGGACGCGGTAGCTGATGCAGGCCGGGGTATGGCCGGGGGTCGCCATCACCTCCACGGTGAGACCGCCGACCGAGAGATGTTCTCCCTCCGCGAGCAGCCGGTCGTATTGGGACCCGTCGGCGATGAATTCCGAGCCGAGATTGTAGATCGCCTTGAACGTCGCCTGGACCACCGGAGCCGCAGCGCCGATGGCGGTCGGAACACCCAGCTTCTCCCTCAGATAGGCTTGCGCGCTCAGATGATCGGCATGGATATGGGTCTCGAGCAGCCAGTCGATGGCAATCCCACGCCGGCGCACATCCTCCAGCAGCGCATCGGCGAAGCCGGTGGAGGTGTGGCCCGACCTGTGGTCGTAGTCGAGCACGGGATCGATGATGAGCCCGCGGCGGGCCGCCGGATCGAAGACGAGATAGCTGACGGAGAAGGTGGGGTTGTGGAAGAAGCCGACGACCTCGGGTCTCATGCCCTGTGCCTTCCTGCGATGCCATGCCACAGAAGAAGCGCCCAGCCGATCAGCAGCGCCGTGCCGCCCAGCGGCGTGACCCAGGCGAAGTCGCGCCAGCCGGTGAGCGCCAGGAGATAGAGGCTGCCGCTGAAGAGAATGACGCCGATGAGGAAGGCGATGGCCGCGCTTCGCAGCACGCCGGTGATGGCATCGCCCCCCAGGAGCGCGATGGCCAGCAGCGCCAACCCGTGCCACATCTCATAGTCGGACGCCGTCTTGATCCAGCCGAGCGCATCGGCCGAGAGCCGGTCCTTCAGCCCATGAGCGGCAAAGGCGCCGATGGCTACGGCGATCAGCCCGTTCGCCGCCGCCGCCGAAAGCCAGAACCGCGATGATCGCGTGATTGCTTCCCCCATGACCGCCAGAGGCATAGCATGCCGGGCCGTGCCGATGCGATAGTCTGCGACAAGGAGTCCCTAATGGCCCTGCCCATCGCCCACCGCTGGTTCGAGAACAAGCGGATCGACGACGACATCACCCTGCTCTGGGAGCCCCATGTCGTGCCTCTCATGCGATGTAATATCTGGCATGTCCGCGGACGCGACCGCGACCTGATGATCGACACGGGCATGGGAGTGGCGAGCCTGCGCGAGGCCGCGCGCCATCTGCTGGAGAAGCCGGTGACGGCCGTCGCCACCCACACCCACATGGATCATGTCGGCGGGCACCACGAATTCGAGGAGATCCTGGTGCATGAAATCGAGGCCGACAATCTCCGCAGCCCCTCGGGCATGGATACCCTGCTCACCGCCGACTGGGACCCCGCGGATGTGATCGCGCTGGAGGGCGTGGGCTATGCCGTGCCGCCGGAGCTCGTCACGGCTCTGCCGGGCAAGGATTACCGGCTCGAAGACTATAAGCTCCGCCCGGCGCGCCCCACGGTTCTGGTCCAGGCGGGCGACATGGTCGACATCGGCAACCGCCATTTCGAGGTGCTGCATCTGCCCGGCCATTCCCCCGGCAGCATCGGGCTCTGGGAGGAAGCGACCGGGACGCTCTTCTCCGGCGATGCGGTCTATGACGGCCCGCTGCTGGACGAGCTGCCGACTTCCAGCATCACCGACTATCTCGCCACCATGGCCCGGCTGCGCGAGCTGCCGGTGAACGTCGTGCACGCCGGCCACGACCCCAGTTTCGGGCGCGCGCGGCTGGTCGAGCTATGTGACGCCTATATACGCCGGCGGGAGCGCGCCGCGGCCTAGAGCAAGATCGGGTCAGCTTGCATCAACCTGACCCGTGAATCTTGCTCTACTTGAAAGATTAGAGCCTGATTCACGTCTCAAGCCGCTCCGGCTTGAGACGATCAGGCTCTAGGTCGATTTTCCTCGCAAGCCCGGCGACTGGGCGAGAAAAACGCCGACCAGGATGACCGCCCCGCCGGCGAGCTGGGGCCAGGTGAAGCTGCCGCCGAGCAGGAGCGTCGCCCCCACCGCCGCCGCGGGCAACAGGTTGTTGTACATCGAGGCGGTGACGATGCCGATGCGGCTGACGGCGTAGTGCCAGAAGAAATTGCCCAGCGCATTGGGGAAGATGCCGGCATAGAGCATCAGGAGGATGCTCTCGATGCCAAGGTCCACATGCAGCCGGACGATCCCGCTGAAGGCGACGAAGGGCAGGAACAGCAGAAGCCAGAAGGTGCCGGCGGCGATGGTATATGTGGTGATCTCCAGCTGGCTATAGCCGCTGAGCCAGCGCTGCGCCGCCATGGACATCCAGGTCCAGGTCACATTGGCGAGGATGATAAGGATCTCGCCGCCCTGGAAATGCGCCCGGCCGACGGCCTCGCCGCCGAGGACCGAGACGAGCCCGCCGGCGACGGAGAGGATCGTGCCCAGGACGATCGCCCGGCCCAGGGGCTCGCGATAGAGCACCGCCGCCGTCAGCGCCGCGGTCACCGGATTAGTCGTGGAGATGATCGCCGAGGAGAGTCCGCTGGAATATTGCACGCCGATGCTGGTCAGCAGCGACCCCAGGGTGACGCCCATGAAGCCAAGCAGGAGAATGCGCCGCCAGGAGACCAGGCGCGGCAGGGGCGATCGGCGGGGGTTGGCGAGGAGGACGGCGAAAAGCGCGACGGTGCCGAAGAGCTGCCGTCCCAGCGTCGCCGAATAGACATCCCAGGTCAGCAGCAGCCGCTCGAGCACCGGGAAGAAGGCGCCCCAGACGCAGACCGTCAGGAGCATGCCGAGATTGGCTCGCAGCCGGTCGGGAGAAGGGTCCACCGCGGCGCCGCTTCGAACGGTCGGCTTCTCGCTCATTCGTGGAAGTTCAGCCCCCATGCCGGTCGGGATTCCGGCCGCCCGCAGTCTAAGGACAAGCCCCGGGGGCGGCAAATGCAGTGGGCGCAATGCTGCCCGGCCGAGCTTGCGCGCGAGCGCCGATTCACAAATCTGGCGGCGGAGCGCGGGATGAGGCATATCTCGGCGGCCGCCTATCGGGACCTTCCACCATGCCGATCAATCCGACCGATCTCAGCCAGCCGGGCGCCCCTCACGTCGACTCCTATTGGGCGGCGACGGCCGGGGCCGAGGTCGAAGGTGCGGATCCCATCGCCGGCGACATTGAGGTGGATGTCGCCATCATCGGGGGCGGCTATACGGGGCTGTCGGCCGCCTATCATCTGGCCCGCGAGCACGGCATCGTTGCCCATGTGCTGGAAGCCCATCGAATCGGCTGGGGATGTAGCGGACGCAACGGCGGCTTCTGCTCCATCGGCATCGGCAAGGATGATTTCGGCGATTGGGTGAGGCGTTTCGGCCTCGACGCCGCAAAGCGGGTGTTCGAGCAGGGACGCGAGGCCGTGCGGACGGTCAAGGCAATCATCGATGATGAGCAGATCGACGCCGACCGCAGCCCGGAAGGTGGGCTCGAGTTGGCGCACCGGCCCAATCGCCTCGGCGAGATGGCGGCGCGCCAGCGCCATCTGAAGGATCTCTTCGGAATCGAATCCCGACTCCTGGGAAAGGCCGAGCTGGAACAGGGGTATCTCGCGAGCCGCGAGGCACATGGCGCCTTGCTCCATGACGAGGGCTTTGCGCTCCACGCGCTGAAATACTGCCGCGGCCTGGCGCGCGCCTCCCAGCGCCATGGCGCCGTCCTTCACGGCGCCTCGCCCGTGGTGGACTGGCACCGCGACGGTAAGCGTCATCTGCTGCGCACCCCCGGCGGCGTGGTGCGGGCGCGCCAAGTCGTCATCGCCGGCAACGGCTATACCGGCGACCGGCTGCATCCCGGCACCTCCGGCCGCTTGCTGCCCGTCCTCTCCAACATCATCGTGACGCGCGAGCTGTCCCCGGCGGAGCGCGGCACCGTCAACTGGCAGAGCTATCTCAAGATCTGGGATTCGCGCATGCTGCTGTTCTACTACCGCTTGCTGCCGCAAAATCGCGTGCTGTTCGGCGCCCGCGGCGGCATCGAGGATACGCCCGACAGCAACCGGCGCCAGAAGGCCTGGCTGGAGCGGCGCTTCGCCGAGATGTTTCCGCCGCTGGCCAAGGTCGAGACCGAGTATTTCTGGCGCGGCTGGGTCTGCCTCTCGCGCGACAAGAACCCGCATGTCGGGAGCATCGAGGACGGCACCGTTCACTACGCTTTGGCCTATATCGGCTCGGGGGTGGCGCTGGCCACTTATTGTGGAGGGCTGCTCGCGGCACGGATCGCCGGCAAGGCGGTGGGCGAAGCCGGCCCGCTGCTGGGCACGCCCCTGCCGGCCTTCCCTTTTCCCGTCTTGCGGCGGCTCTATCAGCGTCTCGCCTACAGCTACTACGGCCTCAAGGACGAGTATCTGTGATCGGCCCCGGGCAGCTGGCGCTTCATCTCGCCGGACTTCTCGTGATGGGGGTCGGATGGGGCGGCAATATCATGCTTGCCAAGCTGGCGACCAGCCTGGGCGCCCCGCCGGCCGGGCTGGCCTTCCTGGAAGCGGCCGGCAGCGGGCTGCTTCTGCTGCTGGCCAGCTGGATCAGGGGCCGGTCGCCGCGCCTCGACGGACGGCACCTCCGCTTCTATGTCATCAGCGGCGCCCTCGGGGTGGCGATCCCCAATTTCATCATCTTCCATGCCGCACGGCATCTATCGGCCGGGCTTATCGCCATACTGATGACCCTGATACCCCTGGTGACCTATGGCGTGTCCCTTATCATGCGGATCGAGCGTTTCTGGTGGGTCAGGGCGCTCGGGCTTCTCTTCGGTCTCCTCGGCGTGACCTTGATCCTGGCGCCCTCGAGCAGCCTGCCGGATGCGAGCGCCGCCCATTGGGTCGTCCTCGGATTCCTGGCCACCACGATGTTCGCGATGCAGAACGTCTATATCGCCCAGGCCTGGCCCCGGGACGGCGATGCGCTCGCGCTCTCCTGCGGCGGCTTGATCGCCTCGGCGCTGATGCTGGCCCCCTTGGCCTGGCTGCACGAAGGCTTCATCGGCCTGAGCCCGCCCTGGGAAGCCGTCCAATGGGCCGGTGTCGCCATGGCCGTGGTCAACGCCCTGATGTCCGCGCTTTTCATTCTC
>DATHQQ010000540.1:0-2223 GCA_035482595.1 Verrucomicrobiia bacterium | reverse complement strand
CAAATCGGGCAGCGCGGAGGATGCCGCCTTCCTGCTGCAGAACGCGAGCTCGATCATCATCGTGCCGGGCTATGGCATGGCCGTGGCCCAGGCCCAGCATGCGCTGCGCGAGATGGCCGAGAAGCTGAAGAAGGAAGGCGTCAAGATCAGCTACGCCATCCACCCCGTGGCGGGTCGCATGCCGGGCCATATGAACGTGCTGCTGGCCGAGGCCAATGTTCCCTATGACGAGGTCTTCGAGCTCGAGGACATCAACCGCGAATTCCCGACCACCGATGTCGCCTTCGTCATCGGCGCCAATGACGTGACCAACCCCGCCGCCAAGAACGATCCCAAGAGCCCGATATACGGCATGCCCATCCTCGACGTCGAGGCGGCCAAGACCGTGCTCTTCATCAAGCGCTCCATGGCCTCGGGCTATGCCGGCGTCGACAATGAGCTCTTCTTCCGCGACAACACCATGATGCTCTTCGGCGACGCCAAGAAGGTCTGCGAGGAGATCGTCAAGGCGCTGGGGTAGGAGGGCAAGTCATGAACTATCGCAAGCTCGGCGCCAGCGACCTCAGGGTCTCGGAAATCTCCCTCGGGTCATGGCTGACCTATGGCACGGGCGTGGCGCGCGACCGCGCCGCGGCCTGCGTCGAGCGCGCCTTCGATCTCGGGATCAACTTCATCGATACGGCCAATGTCTACGGCCGGGGCGCGGCGGAGAGCTTCCTGGGCGAGATCCTGGCACAGCGGCCACGCAGCTCCTACATCCTGGCGACCAAGCTCTATTTTCCCATGAGCGCTACCGACAGCGGGTTGTCACGGGCGCAGATCATGAAGCAGATCGATGCCTCGCTGCAGCGGCTGCGGGTCGATCATGTCGATCTCTATCAATGCCACCGCTATGACAGCGAGACCCCGCTCGAGGAGACCATGCTGGCGCTGAGCGAGGTGGTGCGCCAGGGCAAGGCCCGCTATATCGGCTTCAGCGAGTGGTCGGCGGAGCAGATCAATAAGTCGTTCACCGTTCGGGGCAGCGAGCATTTTATCTCGAGCCAGCCCCAATATTCCCTGCTGTGGCGCGGACCCGAGGAGAAAGTGATCCCGCTTTGCGTGGCGGAGGACATCTCGCAGATCGTCTGGTCGCCTTTGGGGCAAGGCGTGCTGACCGGCAAATACCTGCCGGGTGGCAAGATACCGGCGGACTCCCGGGCGGCCAGCGATTCCATGGGCGGTTTCATGCAATCCAAGCTCCGCCCCCAGGTTCTCGAGGCGGTCCAGCGGCTGAAACCATTGGCCGCCGAGGCCGGCTGCAGCCTGTCGCAATTCGCTTTGGCCTGGGTGCTGCGCGAGCCCAATGTGGCCTCGGCCATCGTGGGCGCCAGCCGGCCCGAGCAGCTCGAGGAGAATGCCGCCGCCTCGGGGCTGGCGATCGATCCCGCGCTCTTCCGCAAGGCGGAAGCCATCATCGCCGGGGGTTGAACGGCGCTGGGGGCGTGCTGATCTGATCTCTAGCCTTTTGAATCTCGCCAGCGGGAGGAACGAGCATGACAGTCCAGACCAAGACCTACCCGGTCACCCATACCGAGGCGGAGTGGCGCCGGATCCTGACGCCGGAGCAATATGACGTGATGCGCGCCCACGGCACCGAGGCGCCGGGGAGCTGCGCCTTGCTCACGGAGAAGCGGGCCGGCACCTTCTCCTGCGCCGGCTGCGGCCATGGGCTGTTCGAATCCAAGGGCAAGTTCGAGAGCGGCACGGGCTGGCCGAGCTTCGATCACCCGATCGAGGGCGCCGTCGAAACCTCCACCGACCGGAGCTACGGCATGATCCGCGTCGAGGTCCATTGCGCGACCTGCGGCAGCCATCTGGGCCATGTCTTCGACGACGGCCCGCCCCCGACCCATCAGCGCTATTGCATCAACGGGGTCGCGATGAATTTCAAGCCGGGCTGACCCACTCGCTCTTCCGTCAGCTCACGCCGCCGCGCCCATCTTGGCGCTCGCGACCTCGGGGTCCACCGTCTTCTCGAATTTTGCGAAGTTCTCGGCGAACATCCCGATGAGCTTCCTCGCCTGGGCCTCATAGGCCGCCTGATCGGCCCAGGTCCCGGCGGGGTCGAGGATCTCCGGCGGCACGCCCGGCACCGCCGTGGGCACGCTCAGGCCGAAATAGCGGTCCTTGCGGAAGGTCGCATTCGCGAGCTGGCCGTCGAGGGCGGCATTGAGAAGCAGG
>DATHQQ010000539.1:0-4484 GCA_035482595.1 Verrucomicrobiia bacterium | reverse complement strand
TGCTAGGGGACAAGCCCTAGCATGACGCGCAGCAGGAGCCGTAGGCGCCTCCTATCGGCTCACTCTTGACAAATACGCCTTTTGCGTATAGCCTGAAATTTGAGCTTTGGCCGGATCGCTGGCGCACCACGCTCGGGGCGGCCACTCTCTTCAACATCGAAGAACACGGCTTCCAGCAGGTTGCGCTTGGGCCACGCCCTCGGCTCGCCTTCATCCAAAGAGGCAATTGCCTGTAAATCCCCTGCAGAAACAGGTCGCGAGCCCTCTTGGTCGCCTACCCCGGAGACTTCGCCCCCAGTCTTGCCTTGCCAGCCGGGCCGGGCAATGTTACCCGCCGGTCGCATGGAAGATAGCCCCGCCACCATTACCAAGCTCTCGGTCCTGATTCCCGTCCTGAACGAGGCCGACAATCTCGCGGCCCTGCACGATCATCTGACCGGGGCGCTGGAGACGCTCGGCCATGATTGGGAGGTGGTGCTGGCGAACGACGGCTCCACCGACGGCTCGGCCGAGGTGCTCGACCGGATCGCCGCGGCCGACAAGCGCTTCAAGGTCGTACATCTCAGGCGCAATTTCGGCCAGACGGCGGCGCTGATGGCCGCCCTCGACCATTCGACCGGCGACATCATCATCATGATGGATGCCGATCTGCAGAACGACGCCAGCGACATCGTCCATCTGCTGGCCAAGCTGGGGGAGGGCTATGACGTCGTCTCCGGCTGGCGGCGGGAGCGGCGCGATGCCGAATGGGGTCGGCGCTGGCCCTCCCAGGTAATCAACCGCTACATCTCCTGGATGACCGGCGTGCATCTCCACGACTATGGCTGCACGCTCAAGGCCTATCGGCGCTGGGCGCTGGAGAACGTCCGCCTCTATGGCGAGATGCATCGCTACATCCCCATCTATGCGAGCTGGGAAGGGGCGCGGGTGACCGAGCTGCCGGTCGTCCACCATCCCCGGCTGCATGGGCAGTCGAAATACGGCTTCTCGCGCATCCCGCGGGTGGCGCTGGATCTGCTGGTGATCTTCTTCTTCGACAAGGCGCTGGACCGGCCGATGCAGTTCTTCGGCAAGATCGGGCTTTATTCCCTGGGGGTCGGGTTCCTCGCCGGACTCTATGCGGTCTGGCTGCGCTTCGCCGAGGACACCTCCTTCATCAAGACGCCGCTGCCGCTGCTGGTCGTGCTGCTCACCATGACCGCGCTGCTCTGCATTTTCTTCGGCGTCATCGCCGAGATCCAGATGCGTACCTACTACGAGAGCCGCGGCAAGCGCGCCTATATCGTGCGCAAGACGATCAACATCGATTAGGAGACGAGGGTTTGTGCGGCTTTGCCGGCTTCCTGCGCGACCCCGATCGGCCGAGGGCCGAGGATGAAGCGGCGCTGCGGGCCATGCTGGCGCCCATCGCGCACCGTGGTCCGGATGCGACGGGAATTCATGTCGGCGGCCCTGTCGCCTTCGGCCATCTGCGCCTGGCGATCATCGATCTCGCCGGCGGCCATCAGCCCCGCATCGACCCGGTCACCGGCGATGCCCTCCTCTACAACGGCGAAATCTACGGCTTCGCCGCTCTGGCCGCCGAGCTGGTCGCAGCCGGGGTCAATCTCATCGACCGCTCCGATACCGAGGTGCTGTTCCGCCTGCTCCAGCGGGACGGGGTGGCAGCGACCCTGGAGAAGATCGACGGCATGTTCACCTTCGCCTTCTATGAGGCGAGGACGGGAAGCCTCCATCTCGCCCGCGACCGCTTTGGGGAGAAGCCGCTCTACTACGCCCAGCCCAATGGGGCCTTCGTCTTCGGCTCCGAGCCCCGGGCCGTGCTGGCCCACCCCGCCTGCCGCGACCTGCCGGTCGATCCCGGCGCCGTCGCCAGTTACCTCGCCTTCGAATATCTGCCCGGCCAGAACGGTCTGCGCCGCGGCCTGAAGAAGCTCCCCGCCGGCCATGTCCTGACCCATGCCAAGGGGCGCTCGGAGATCCGTTGCTACTGGCGCCCCGACCCCGATGAGGATGGATCGGCCCGGACCCATGAGAGCGAGGGCCAGCGGCTGGAACGGCTCGAGGCCCTCCTCGATGCCGGGGTGCGCGACCGCCTCATCGCCGATGTGCCGGTCGGGGTCTTCCTCTCCGGCGGCATCGATTCCTCCCTCATTGCCGCCTTCGTCGCCCGACATGCGCCGGGGCTGACGGCGCTGACCGTCGCCGTGCCGGGTACGAGCTATGACGAGACGCCGGCCGCCAGGGCCTTGGCGCGCAGTCTGGGCCTCACCCATGAGGTGGTGGCTCTCGACGAGGCGGCCCTCCTCGACGCTTTCCAGGCGGTGACGGCGCGGATGGACGAGCCGCTGGCGGATTCCTCGCTGCTGCCGACCTGGGTGCTCAGCCGCGCGGCCCGGCGCCATGTGACCGTGGCGCTGGGCGGCGACGGGGCGGACGAGCTCTTTGCCGGCTATATCAGCTTCAAGGCCAATCGGGGTGCGGCGGCGCTGGCCCGCCTCCCCTCCGGGCTCGGCCTCGCGGCACGGCGGATGCTGGCCGGGCTGCCCCATGGCTCGGGCTATATGAGCGGGGGCTTTCTCCTTCGGCAGCTGAGCCAGGGCAGCGGCCTCGATCCGGCCCGGCAATGGGCCGCCTGCATGGCGCCCTTCGCGCCGGAGGAACTCGATGAGCTATGGCGGCCCGAAGCAATTGCCGCCGCCCGGCAGAGCCTCGAGGATCCCATCGCCGAGCGCCTGGCCGCGCGGGGCAACCGGCCCTGGTCGACCGCCGAGCTGATCCATCTCTTCGCCACCACCTATCTGCCCGAGGATATTCTTCAGAAGGTGGACCGCGCCTCGATGTATGTGAGCCTGGAGGTTCGCGCGCCCTATCTGGGGCGCGCCTTCGCCGAATACGCCCTCAGCCTGCCGTCGCGCGACAAGCTCCGCGGGCTCAAGACAAAGCTGCTGCTGAAGAAGCTGGCGCTCAACCATCTGCCGCGCGAGATCGTCGAGCGCCGGAAGCACGGCTTCGCCGTGCCGCTGGCCCGACTGCTGCGCGAGGCGCTGAAGGAGCCGGTGGGCGAGGCGATTCTCGGCGCCGGCTCGCCACTGGTCGAATGGTTCAAGCGCGCGCCGGTGGAGCGCCTCTGGGCAGAGCATCAGTCCGGCAAACGCGATCACCGCAAGAAGCTCTGGACGCTGTTCTGCCTGGCGACAGCGGTGCGCAATACCGCGCCGACAACGATCCACTGACGAGCCGTTACGGTGCCGCCGCCGGGCGAAAAGCCACCATCGAGATGCGGCGGCCCTTGCTGTAGTTGATGCCCTCGATCACGGGGCCGCGGCGAAGATGCAGCCCCTGCTTCTCGGCCTGCTTGGTGAAAAAGGGCTCGAGCTGGGAATCGACGAAGGCGAAGCGGCAGCCGCCGGGCTTCAGGAAATCGACGGCGCCGAAGGGATCGGTGAGCTTCGTCTCCGTGCCGAGGAGAAAGACCAGGCTCGGTTCGTCATAGCCGACCGAAGCGGCCATCGGGTGGCTGCAGTCCGCCGTCTCCACCACGCGCGCCAGCTGCACGCTGGGAAAGAGCGGCGTCATGGCCGGGAAGGCGATCCCGGCGACGGCAATACACATGAGGATGCTGGCGGCCGACGCGCGCAGGAGTGCCGTCTCCGCCCCTTCCGATCCATAGCGCCGCCAGGCAAGGAAGCCGAGTACCACCGCCGCCAAGGCGAAAGGCCAGGCGAGAAGCCCCAGATCGCCCGTCAGATAGGTGAGGCCGGCTATGGCGACCGCTGAAAGGATCAGCGGGATCAGGAACCAGCCGACCGTGCCCAGGACCAGCCAGCGATTGCGGGACAGCTTGCCGGATTCGACGGCCTCGGCGATCAGGATCGCGATGGCCGGGTAGAGCGGCAGCACGTAGTGGGGGAGCTTGGTCGGCACCAGCTCGAAGATGATCCAGGCCGGCACGATCCAGGCCAGCAGGAGGCGCACCCAGGCTTCGCGCCTGAGCGCCCAGACGCGAGGTGCGGCCAGCGCCGCCAGCACCGCGGCGGGGAAGAAGGTGACGATGAACAGGACCAGGTAATAGCCCGGCGGCGCGCCATGGGTTTCCTGGCCCTCCGCCACCTTGCCCAGCATGTCGTGGCCGATGGAATCGGCGAAGAAGCTCATGCCCGAGCGGCTGACGATGGCGGCGACCCAGGGCAGCAGCAGGATCACCAGCCAGACGACTCCCGGAATCGGCCGCAGCGCCCAGAGCCAGCGGATCGATCGGTCGGTGACGACGAGGACCGCGGCGATCAGCCCCATGAACAGCAGGATGAAGGGGCCCTTCAGCAGCACACCGGCAGCCATGGCGGTCCAGAAGATGGCGGGCAGCAGCCAGCCTTTGACGCTCCCGGGCGCTCGGCGGCCCGCCAGATAGATCCGCGCCATGGCGCCGAGGGCGGCGAGGAAGACCGCCATCAGAACCTCATCGGTGCGTGCGAGGCGGCCCT
>DATHQQ010000538.1:0-14212 GCA_035482595.1 Verrucomicrobiia bacterium | reverse complement strand
TGTCGCAGGCCCTGGGCGAGGTGATCGCGCTTGGCTGAGGCTTCCGGGGCCGAGCGCAAGCGGCTGACCGGGCTTCGGCCCCTCATCGCCCGGCTGGATCCCTATCGCTGGCAGGCCGTGGGGGCGCTGCTGGCCATGGCGGTCTCCGCCGGCATGGTGCTGGCCTTCGGACAGGGACTGAAACATCTCATCGACCAGGGCTTCCGCGCCGGCGATCCGCGGCTGCTGGACCAGGCCGTGCTGGTCGTCTTCGCCTCGACCGTGGTGCTGGCGCTGGCGAGCTTCTCGCGCTTCTACCTCGTCAGCTGGATCGGCGAACGGGTGGTGGCGGATCTGCGCAAGCAAGTATTCCGCCATCTCCTGACCCTGGCGCCGGATTTCTACGAGGTGACGCGCACCGGCGACATCATCTCGCGCCTCACCACCGATACGGCGGTGCTGCAGACGGTCGTGGGCTCATCGCTGCCCTTTGCCATGCGCAACGCCATGATGTTCGTGGGCGCGGCCGTGCTGCTCTTCACCACCAGCCCGCAGCTCACCGGCATCGCCGCCATCGTCGTGCCGCTGGTGGTGATCCCCATCATCGTCTTCGGCCGGCGCGTGCGCCGGCTGGCGCGGGCGATGCACAAGCAGGTCGGCGAGACCGCGGCCGAGGGCAATGAGAGCCTGCACGGCATCCGCACCATCCAGGCCTTCACCTATGAGCCGATCGCCGCGGTCACCTATGGCGAGCATATCGAGCGGGCCTTCGGGGCGGCGCGTAGCTGGCTGACGGCTCGTGCAGCCCTCACCGCCGTGGTCATCCTGCTCGTCTTCGCCTCCATCAGCGTCGTGCTCTGGTTCGGCGGGCATGACGTTCTGGCGGGGCGGATGAGCCCGGGCCAGCTTTCCACATTCATCTTCTATGCCGTGGTGGCGGCGCTGGCCGTCGGCGGGCTGGGCGAGGTGATGGGCGATCTGCAGCGCGCCGCCGGCGCCATGGACCGCCTCTCCGAGCTGCTCGCCACCCGCCCGACGGTGACGGCGCCGGCCCATCCGCGCCCGCTGCCCGAGCCGGCGCGGGGCGTGGTCGCCTTCCGCGGGGTGGGTTTCAGCTATCCGACACGCCCGGACCGGCGCGCCGTCGAAGGCTTCGATCTCGAGGTGGCGGCGGGGGAGAAGCTCGCGCTGGTCGGCCCCTCGGGCGCCGGCAAGACGACGATCTTCCAGCTGCTGCTACGTTTCTACGATCCCCAGGAGGGGCGGCTGTTGTTCGACGGCGTCGATATCGCCGAGGCCGATCCCGCGGCACTCCGCCGGCGCATCGGCCTGGTGCCCCAGGAGCCGGTGATCTTCTCCAGCACCGCGGCCGAGAACATCCGCTACGGCCGGCCCGAGGCCAGCGACGCCGAGGTGCGCGCCGCCGCCGAGGCCGCCCATGCCGCCGAGTTCCTTGACCGCCTGCCCGAGGGCTTCGCCACGCCCCTGGGCGAGCGCGGCGTCAGGCTCTCCGGCGGGCAGCGCCAGCGCATCGCGATCGCGCGCGCCTTGCTGCGCCAGCCCTCGCTGCTGCTTCTCGACGAGGCGACCTCGGCGCTGGACGCCGAGAGCGAGCGCGTGGTGCAGGACGCCCTCGAACAGCTGATGCAGCACCGCACCACCATCGTGATCGCCCATCGTCTCGCCACGGTGCAGATGTGCGACCGGATCGTGGTGATGGATCATGGCCGGATCGTCGAGACGGGGACCCACGGCGAGCTCGTGCGCCGCGAGGGGCTTTATGCGCGGCTGGCCGCGCTGCAGTTCAATGTCGGCGAGGAATCGGAGAGCCGGTCGAGCGCGGAACGGGTGTGAGCGGCCGCTTTCTCTCGCTTACTTCCGTCCCCCTCGCTCCCGAAGGGGGAGAGGGCCGGGGTGAGGGGGTCTCTCCGTAGCTAGAGTCTCCCCCGAAGCCCTCACACATCGGCCGATGACAGTCCCAGTCGATCCACCCCCTCACCCTGACCCTCTCCCCCCTTCGGGGGGCGAGGGGAAGAGAACTTGATCGACTTCCTCTCCATCGTCATTCCCGCGAAAGCGGGAATCCAGGGCCACATGTCGAGGAGCTTGCCGGTTGCCCTAGATCCCCGCTTTCGCGGGGATGACGGGAGAGATCCCGTTACCGCTGATCGAGCTTCAGCTCGATGCGGCGGTTGCGGCGGTAGGCGTCTTCGGAGTCGCCGTCGTCCAGGGGTTGGAATTCGGCGTAGCCGGCGGCGACGAGGCGGTTGGCGGGGATGCCCTGGTCGATCATGAACTGCACCACGGCGATGGCGCGCGCGGTCGAGAGCTGCCAATTGGTGCCGTAGTTCCCGTGATAGGGCCGCTTGTCGGTGTGACCGTCGACCCGCAGAACCCAGTTGATATCCGGCGGGATGCGGGCGGCGATGGTCTTCAGGGTATCGGCGAAGGCGGCGAGCTGCTTCTGGCCTTCCGCGCCGATCTCCGCCGAGCCGGTGTCGAACAGCACCTCCGACTGGAAGATGAAGCGGTCGCCGACGATCTGGATGTCGGAGCGGTTGCCCAGCACCTCGCGCAGCTTGCCGAAGAACTCCGAGCGATAGCGGGCGAGCTCCTCGACCTTGTTGGCCAGGGCCTCGTTGAGCCGCTTGCCGAGATCGATCACCTGCACCTCGTCGGCCTTGGCCTTGGCTTCCGAGGCGTCGAGCGCGGTGACGAGCCGCGCCAGCTGCTGGCGCAGCGACAGAAGCTGGGCATTCAGCATCTCGATCTGGAGCTCCGATTCCGCCCGGAGGCGCCGCTGCTCGTCGGTCTCGGCGCGGCTCTGGGTCAGCTGCTGCTGGAGCTGGTCGCCGGCGCTCGCCTTGGCGGCAAGCTGCTGCTGCAGGCTCTGTTGCGCCGCCTGGCTCGCCGCCAGCTGCTGCTGCAAATTCTGATTGGCGCTCTTGCTGGCGTCCAGCTGCTGCTGCAGGCTGCCCTTGTCGGTCTGGCTCGTGTCGAGCTGCTGGCGCAGGCTATCGCTGGCGGTGCGGGCGGCGGTCAGCTGCTGGCCCAGGGCCTGGATCTGCTGCTCGGCAGTGGCGAGCTTGGCCTGCAGGTCGGCCACCGCCCCCTGATTTTCCGCAAGCTTCTGGGTGAGGCTCGCGATCTGCTGCTGGGCGGTGGCGAGCTTGGCCTGCAGATCAGTGCCGGCGCCCTGGCTCGCCGCCAGCTTCTTGTCCAGATCCGCGTTGGAGACCTCGCTCGTCTCCAGCTTCTGGCGCAGCTCGTCGCGCAGGCTCTCCAGCACCGCGATGTCGCCCAGCAGAGTCTGCACCTTCTGCTGATCGGCCTGGATGGTTTTGTAGGCATCGGCGAGTTTGGCGTCGACCTCGGCCTTGGCCGCGGCAGCGGCAGCGGCGGCTGCCGCGGCCGCCGACTTGGTCGCGGCGAGGGCGGCGGCCAGCGCGTCGCGATCGGCGGCCGTGGTGGCGAGCTTCGCTGCCAGCGTGTCGCGTGCGGCCGTCGTGCTGTCGAGCTCGGCCTTCAGCGTGTCGCGCGCCGCCGTCGTGGTGGCGAGCTCCGTCTTCAGCTTGTCGCGCGCGGCCGCCGCCTGCGCGAGCTGCTGGGTCAGCTGGGCCAGGGTGCTGCGCAGATCCGCATTGGCCGATTTCTCCAGGGAGAGCATATCGCTGAGGCTGGAGAGCTGCTGGCTAAGCTCGGCCAGCTTGCGCTCGCGGCCGGAGAGGACCTGGCTCAAGAAGAACTGGCCGATGACGAAGACCATCAGGGTGAAGATGATGACCATCAGCAGGGTGCTGAGGACGTCGACATAGCCGGCCCAGATGTCGAGATGCCGGCGGGTCCGGTTGCGGCCGCCGAGGGCCATTACCTTGTTCGGCCCCTAGCGCCGCTCGCCCTCTTCGGCGAGCGCGGCGATGGTGCGGGTGAGGATCTTGATCTCGCTGCGGATGTCCTGCACGGATTCCTGCCGGCCGCGGGAGATGTCCTCCAGCAGTCGGCCCATATGCTGGTCCAGGCTGCGCAGATGCAGCCGGCTCTGCTCGTCGATGCCGAAGGAGCCGGTCTTCAGCACGTCGTTCAGCCGGCTGAGCAGCGGCCGCAGATCGACCTGGGCCTCGCCCAGCTTCTTCAGATCGGCGCGCAATTCCTGCACCGTCGTCTGGCGGGCGCGCTGATTGTCGTCGAGGACGCGACTCAGCTGGCTGTCCAAGCTGCGCAGATGCGTGCGGCTCTGCTCGTCGATGCCGAAGCGCCCGCCCTGGATCGCCTCCGCGAGGCGCGCGATCACGGGCCGCATCTCGGCCTGGCTCTCCGCCAGCTTGACCATGAGCTGGGCCTGGGCGCGCAGCTGATCCGTCAGCCCGCCGATGCGATCGAGGAGCGCGGTCATCTGGGTATTGGCCTGCATCCGGCTTTCCTCGCCGCGGCCCACGATGCGCTGCAGGTTCTCCAGATTGTCGGCGGTCTGCTCCAGCAGCGCCTGGATATAGACCGGGATCGGCGCATCGCCATCGCCGGTCGCCATGGCACCGGTGAGGCGGGTGCGCTCGGAGAGCCATTCCTCGAGCTCGTTGAAGAAGCGGTTCTGGGCCTGGCCCGCCAGCAGCTCCAGATAGCCCAGCAGGAGCGAGCCCGAGAGGCCGAAGAGCGAGGCGCTGAAGGCGGTGCCCATGCCGGCGAGCGGGCCGCCGAGACCCTGCTTCAGCTGGGCGAAGAGCTGGGTAACATCGCTGGCCCCGGCGACGGAGATGCCGCCGATGGCCTCGGCCACGCCGCTGATGGTGCCGAGCAGGCCCCAGAAAGTGCCGAGCAGGCCGAGGAAGACCATCAGGCCGATGAAGTAGCGCGAGATGTCGCGGCTTTCGTCGAGGCGCGCGCTGACGCTGTCGAGGAGCGAGCGCAGCGCCATGGCCGAGAGGCTGAGGCGGCCGGTGCGCTCGCGCATCATGGCCGCCATGGGGGCGAGGAGAATGGGCTCCACGCCGCTGCTGCCGCCGATATCGTTGCGCTTCAGCCGCTCGATCCAGGCGATCTCGCGATAGAGACGGATGACCTGCCAGAAGATGTAGACGATGCCGATCAGCAGCACGACGAAGATGCCGCTGTTCAGCGCCGGGTTGTGCAGGAAGGCGATATAGATCTGCGTCCACAGCAGATAGGCGAGGCCCAGGACAGCGAAGAGCCCCAGCACCATCCAGAGGAGGAGCCGACCGGGCGTACTCATGCCGCGTCTCGTGCGCCGGCTCGCAGACCCAGGCTCATGTCGTCTTCGGGATGATGTCCACGCGGTCCGCCGGGCTGCCCTGGACGTTGTTGCCGAGGGCGCGCACATCCATGCGCGTGCTGCGTACCCCCGCCTTGATCAGATAGGAGCGCACCGCCAGCGCGCGGGAGAGCGACATGCGGCGGGCACGGCTCGCTTCGTCGGCCGTGCCGCTGGCATAGGCCAGGAGCTGCAGGCGCAGATTTTCATCGGCGGTCATCTTCTGCGCCAAGGTATCGAGCTCCGCCTTCGCCGCGTCGGGTATGTCGGCGGAATCCGTCGGGAAGGCGATCTGGATCTGACCTTCCACTGGGGCGGCCGGCGGGATGGCGGCGGTCTGGGTGTTGGCGGTGCCTGCGGTCCCGGTCGTGCCGCTGGCCGCCGGCGCGCTCGGCGCCGCGATTCCGCCGCTGGTGTCGCCGGCGGCCGGCGGCGCGATGCCGCCCGAGCCGGTCGCCGCGGTGCCGCTGCTGCCCTCGGCGGGCGGCGGGGCGGGCGGTGTGAGGGAAGCGGTGCTGCTCGCCGCGGAATTGTCGGTCGAGGCTGCCGGCGCCGTGGTGCTTGTCGCGGGCGCGCTGGGGGCTTCCGCGGTCGCGGTTGTCGTCGTGGTAGACGGCGGCGGCGGGGCCGTGATCGTCGACGCGCCCGGCACGGCCGAGGGCGGCGGCGGGGGCTGCGGAGCGGTGTCCGTGGACGCCGAGGC
The DNA here is from genome assembly GCA_035482595.1 of Verrucomicrobiia bacterium. GTDB lineage: Bacteria > Pseudomonadota > Alphaproteobacteria > Dongiales > Dongiaceae > DASXQK01. The sequence goes on along the minus strand of DATHQQ010000538.1, from coordinate 8,264 downwards.
GGTCGTACTGGGGGCGGTCATGCTCGGGGCGGTGGTGGTGGCCGTGGCCGTCGACGCGGGGGCCGTCGCCGCGGGGGCGGCCGCAGGCGCCGTCGCCGTCGCGGCCGGGGCGGTGGTGGCCGGCGGCGTCATGGGCTGGGTCGGCTGCACGGCGCTGACCTGCGGCACATAAGGCGTGGACCCCATGGGTGCCGGCACCAGCAGGCTGCTCACCGGGTATTGCGGCGGCGGATAGAGCACCTGACCGGCGCCCTGGGCCGGATAGCCATAAGCCGGCTGGCCATAGGGGTAGGGATAGGCGGGCTGGCCATAGGGCGAGACCGGCGGGGCATAGGGCGATTGGGTATAGGGAGACTGGACATAGGCGGGATAGGGAGCCTGGCCGTAGGCTTGGCCATAGGCCATGACCCCCGGGGCCTGCCCCTGGCCCAGGGCGTTCAGCACCCCGTAATCGATGGTCACCGCACCATTGGGGCTCGTGACCTGCTGGGCATGGGCGCGCGCCGCCGGCCATGCCAGGCAACCAAGGCCCAGGCAGGCAAAGCTGGCCAGACCGAGGAGGTCCGATAGACGGCGGCGGCGGCGGAGCTCGGTGCCCATCGGTTCTCCCTGCGAATTATCCTGCTGATTCGGCTCTACAATAGGGCCGCGAAGTATAGCCTAGCCCGAAAAGCGGCGTAAACGCCTTCACGAGGCTTGCGCCAGCATCGACTGCAGGGGGGAGTGCAGGTGGTCGTTGGCGGCGAGGACATTGCCGCTGGCCAGCGGGTCGCCGCCGTTCTCCGGATCGCTCACATAGCCGCCCGCCTCGCGCACCAGGAGCATGCCGGCGGCGAAATCCCAGCTGCTGAGCCCGTATTCCCAATAGCCGTCGAACCGGCCGGCGGCGACATAGGCGAGATCGAGGGCTGCGGCCCCCATCCGCCGGATATCGGCCACGTTCTCCATGATCTGCTCCAGCTGGGCGAGATAGCGCTTGCGCGCCGCGCCTTGCCCATAGGGCGTCCCGGTGGCGATCAGGGCATGGCCGAGCTGGCGGCGGGAGGAGACCCGGATGCGGCGGTCGTTGAGATAGGCGCCCACCCCCTTCTCGGCCCAGAAGAGCTCGTCCAGGATGGGATCGAAAACGACGCCGGCGACGATCTCACCCGCGCGCTCCAGCGCGATGGAGATGCAGAAATGCGGCAGCCCGTGCAGGAAGTTCGTCGTTCCGTCCAGGGGATCGACGATCCAGCGATGCTCGGTATCGCTGCCGGCGATGGCGCCGCTCTCCTCCATCAGGAAGCTGTAGTCGGGGCGGCCGTGCTGCAGCTCCTGGCGCAGGACCTTCTCGGCCTTGTGGTCGGCGGTGGAGACGAAATTCCCCGGCCCCTTGACCGAGACCTGGAGCTGCTCGACCTCGCCGAAGTCGCGGCGCAGCCCTCGCGCCGCCTTGTCGGCGGCCCGGGTCATCACATTGATGAGTGCGGACCGGGTCGCCATGGGTTCGGGGTGTCAGTCCTTCGCGCGTTCGACGTAGCTGTTGTCGGTGGTATTGACCACGATGCGCGTGCCGGCCTCGATATGGGGCGGGACCATGACGCGCACGCCGTTCTCGAGCTTGGCCGGCTTGTAGGAGGAAGACGCCGTCTGGCCCTTGGTCACCGGATCGGCCTCATCGATGCGCATCGTGACGGTGCCGGGAATGGTGACGCTGATGGGCTTTTCCTCGTAGCTCTGTACCGAGACCTGCATGCCCTCCTGGAGAAAGATCGCAGGCTCGCCGATGAGATCCTCCTCGACGGCGATCTGGTCGTAGGTCTCGTTGTCCATGAAGGTGTACTGCTCGCCTTCCTTGTAGAGGAACTGATACTGCTTCTCGTCGAGCTGCACACGCTCGATCGTGTCGGCGGGGCGGATGCGCTCGTTCAGCTTGGTGCCGTCCCGGATATCCCGGAGCTCGACCTGAAGGAAGGAGCGCCAATTGCCCATCTGCACGATATGGACCTTGGCCGCGCGCATCAGGCGGCCCTGATACTCGACGATATTTCCGGTGCGGAGTTCGTTGCCGTTGATCTTCATCTGGGGGTCTCTCGAAAAGCGGCGCGGAACCTAACAGCTTGGGCAGGGCCACGCAACCGCGCGGGCTGGCGGCGCGATATTCGGTCGGCTCGACTCCCCCTTTCCCGTCATTCCCGCTCGCGCGGGAATGACGGAAGGGAATGGTTCCGCGAAGTCCGCGGGAACTCTAACAGTTATCGCTCAACCGAGGAGGGCGGAGACCTGTTTTGCGGCAGCTGGCGCTCCCGCGGGGTCGTGCCACAGGGATTCGCCGAGGGCGATGAACTCGGCGCTGGCGGCGATGAAGTCGGCCGCCTCGTCCAGGTCCCCATCGAACTCGACCACGACGGGGATCAGCATCAGCTCGGCCCACCAGCGCACGAGTTCGAGATCCGCTGCCAAAGAGACGTAGTCGGCGCCGGCTTCCCCGGCCTCCATGGCCGCATGGCGGGAGTCCCCGCAGGCGACGCCCAGGATGGCATCGGCGCCGAGGCGGGACCGGGCGGCGCCATAGTTCGTGAGATCGGGCAGGTGCACACCGTCGGCGCCGAGCCGGGACGCGAGCTCGATATCGCCGGCGATGACGACGGCGGTGCCGCGCTTCTGGGCCAGGCGGACCAGTTCTTCGATGTCAGCTACCGGCGGCAGGCGCAGGCAAGCGACCTCGACCGCATCGAGCACGCCAGCAAGCGTCGCGCCGAAATCAGCGGGAAGGACAGCCGGGGCTGCCAGATAGAGCTGGCAGCGCGCCGGCTCGGCCATGGCTCGAAGGATCCCTAAGCCTTGCCCTGATAGATCTTGACGATCTCGTCCAGCATGGCCAGCGCCTCGGCACGCGGGCGCTGGAAGGTGTTGCGCCCGATGATCGAGCCATTGCCGCCACCGTCCCGGATGGCGCGGGCCTCGTCATAGATGCCGGCGAGATCCTTGGCCGCCCCGCCGGAGAAGACGACGATGCGCCGGCCGGCAAAGCTCGCCTGCACGACATGGGCAACGCGCTGGGCCAGCGTAGCGATCTCGATCTTTTCCTTCTCATAGACTTTCTTCGCCTCGGGCTGCTCGAGATGGGCCGTCGGCGGCTTCACCTTGATGATATGGGCGCCCAGCAATGCCGCCATATGGGCGGCATAGGCGGTGATGTCGATGGCGGTCTCGCCGTCCTTGGAGATGGCGCCGCGCGGATAGGACCAGATGACCACGGCGAGGCCGCAATCCTTGGCCTCCTCGGCGAGATCGCGGATCTCCTCCATCTGGTCGAAGGCGGCATCGGCGCTGGGGTAGATGGTGAAGCCGATCGCCGAACAGCCCAGCCGCAGCGCGTCCTGCACCGAGCCGGTGATGGCCTGGTCCTTCGCCGTCGCCAGGCTGTTGGAGCTGTTGAGCTTCAGGATCAGCGGGATCTGCCCGGCATAGGTATCGGCACCCGCCTCGATCATACCCAGCACCGAGGCATAGGCCGAGAGCCCGGCATCCAGCGCAAGCTGGAAGTGGTAATGGGGATCGTAGGCCGCGGGGTTGGGGGCGAAGCTGCGCGCCGGGCCATGCTCGAAGCCCTGATCCACCGGCAGGATCACCAGCCGCCCGGAGCCGCCGAGGCGTCCTTGCATGAGGATCCGGGCCAGATTGGCCTTGGTGCCCGGATTGTCGCTCTCGTAATAGGACAGGATCTTGCGGACCCGCGGGGTCATCTTCATGGCGCTGCTTCCCTCGATGGATGGTCGGACGACGGCGGCGATGGGCCGCTTTGAATAGCCGAGGCAGCCGCCATTTTCAATTGCCGCCCAGAAGTGTCTCGAGCGCCGCGGCGATATCCCGTTGCTTGGCGAGGTCGAGGGCGCGGGGCCGCTTCAGATGCAGCCGCGCTTTGGACTTGCGCGCGATATCCGCCAGGCGGGCCGCCACCGCCGGCCGACCGGTGAAGCAGGCATCGCTCAGGCCTTCGCGAAAGCTGTCCTGCACCAGATCGGCGCGATCGCCGCAGTCGAGGATGAAGGCGGCCCTTGCCTTGGGCTGTGTCGCGCGCGCCTGGCGCGCGACGGCAGCGAACCAGCCGACGCCGGCGCGCAACGCTGCCTGCGGCGCGCTCCAGATCGCGATGGGCTGCTTCAGGGCGGCGGCAGCGGCGAGGGCTGCTTCCGCCTGGCCCAGATCGTGGACGACGACGGCTTTCGCCATCGTCCCCCGCGTCATCCCAGTCTGCCGAGGGCGACCGCCGTGTCGCTCATGCGGTTGGAGAAGCCCCATTCATTGTCGTACCAGGAGAGCACCCGCACGAAATTGCCGTCGATCACCTGCGTCTGCTTCAGATCGAAGGTCGAGCTGGCGGGATTATGGTTGAAATCGCTGGAGACCAGGGGCTGGTCATTGACGGCGAGGATGCCGCGCAGCGGGCTGTTGTCGGCGCTGACGGCGTCGAGGATCGCCTTGTTGATCGCCGCCACCGAGGTCGCCTTCTTGGCCACGAATTTGAAATCGACCAGCGAGACATTCGGCGTCGGCACCCGGATCGAGCTGCCGTCGAGTTTGCCGGCGAGCTCCGGCAGGACAAGGCCCACCGCCTTCGCCGCCCCGGTAGTGGTCGGGATCATCGAGAGCGCGGCGGCGCGGCCGCGGTAGAGATCCTTGTGCAGGGTGTCGAGCACCGGCTGGTCGCCGGTATAGCTGTGGATCGTGGTCATGAATCCATGCTCGATCCCCACGGCCTTGTGCAGCACCGCGGCGACCGGCACCAGGCAATTGGTCGTGCAGGAGGCGTTGGAGACGATGGTGTGGCTCTTCTCCAGCTTGTCGTGATTGACGCCATAGACCACGGTCAGATCGGCATTGGCGCCCGGCGCTGAGATCAGCACCCGCTTGGCACCGGCCGTCAGATGGGCCTTGGCCTTCTCGCGATCGGTGAAGAGCCCGGTACATTCCAGCGCCACATCGATGCCGAGCTTGCCCCAGGGCAGCTTCGCCGGGTCGCGCTCGGCGGTCACCGTCATCCAGCCGCGGCCCGCATCCATGGCGCCGTCCTTGGTCTTGACCTCGCCATTGTAGGTGCCGTGGACGGAGTCGTAGCGCAGCAGATGGGCGTTGGTCTCCACCGGACCCAGATCGTTGATGGCGACGACCTCGATGTCGTCACGGCGGCTTTCCAAGACGGCGCGCAGCACCAGGCGGCCGATGCGCCCGAATCCATTGATGGCGACACGAACTGGCATATTCCTCGATATCTCCCTTTAAAGACGCGCCTTGGCCGCGGCGGCCACGGCTTCGGCGGTGATGCCGAAATGCTTGTACAGATCGCCGGCCGGGGCCGAGGCGCCGAAGCCCTTCATGCCGACGACGGCGTCGGCCGAGCCGACATAGCGCTCCCAGCCGAAGGGCGAGGCGGCCTCCACCGCGACCCGGCCGCGGCTGCGGCCCAGGACCCGTCGCCGATAGGCCTCGGGCTGGGCGTCGAAGAGCTCCCAGCAGGGCAGCGAGACCACCGCCGTGCCGATACCTTCCTTCTGCAGCAGCTCGCGAGCCGCCATGGCGATCTGGATCTCCGAGCCGGTGGCGAGGATCGTCGCCTGGCGGCGCCCCTCGGCCCTCCCCAGGATATAGCCGCCGAGCGAGCAGAGATTATCCTTGCCGTATTTCAATCGTACTGTCGGTAGTGCCTGGCGGGTGAGGGCCAGGATCGAGGGGCGATGACGCTCGGCGAGGGCCAGCGCCCAGCATTCCAGGGTCTCGACCGTATCGGCGGGCCGGAAGACCAGGAGATTGGGGATGGCGCGCAGCGCCGCTAGATGCTCGACGGGCTGGTGGGTCGGCCCGTCCTCGCCCAGGCCGATGGAATCATGGGTCATGACATAGATCACCCGCTGGCCCATCAGAGCGGCGAGGCGGATCGCCGGCCGGCAGTAATCGGTGAAGACGAGGAAGGTTCCGCCATAGGGGATGAAGCCGCGGTGCAGCGCGATGCCGTTCATCGCCGAGGCCATGCCATGCTCGCGCACGCCGTAATAGATGTAGCGGCCGGCATAGTCGGGCGGGCGCACCGGCGACATGTCCTTGGTCTTGGTATTGTTCGAGCCGGTGAGATCGGCCGAGCCGCCCACCAGCTCGGGCAGCACCGGCACCAGCCCCTCCAGCACGTTCTGCGAGGATTGGCGGGTGGCGAGCTTCGGCGCCTCGGCGACGAAGCCGCGCTTCAGCCGCGCGACGGCGGCCTCGAAGCCTTCGGGCAGGGCGCCCTGGATGCGGCGATCGAACGCCTCATGCGCGGGATCGGCCGCGTGGCGGCGGACCCATTCGCCATGGAGCGCGGCCCCGCGTTGGCCAAAGCCGCGCCAGACCGTCAGGATCGGCTGCGGGATATCGAAGGGCTCCGCATGCCAACCCAGCTTCTGGCGGGCGCCGGCAACCTCTTCTTTCCCCAGCGCGGAGCCATGGGTCGCCGCCGTGCCGGCCTTGGTCGGCGCGCCATAGCCGATGATGGTCTTGCAGGCGATCAGGCTCGGACGATCGGAGGTCTGCGCCCGGGTGAGCGCTCCGGCGATGGCAGCTGGATCATGGCCGTCGATCCGCTCCGCCGCCCAGCCCAGGGCCTGGAAGCGCGCCACCGCATCGTCGTCGACCGCGAGCGAGGTCGGGCCGTCGATGGAGATCGAATTGTCGTCATATAGGACGATCAGCCGGTTGAGCTTCAGATGCCCGGCCAGGGAAGCGGCCTCATGGCTGATCCCCTCCATCAGGCAGCCGTCGCCCGCGATGACATAGGTGCGGTGATCGACGAGGCCGTCGAAATGGGCGGCCAGCATGCGCTCGGCCAAGGCCATGCCGACGGAATTGCCGAGGCCCTGGCCCAGCGGGCCGGTGGTGGTCTCGATGCCCGGCGCATGGCCGAATTCGGGATGGCCGGCGGTGCGGCTGCCAAGCTGGCGGAAGCGCTTCAGCTCCTCGATCGTCATCTCCGGATAGCCCGTGAGATAGAGCAGGGCATAGAGCAGCATCGAGCCATGGCCGGCGGAGAGCACCAGCCGGTCGCGGTCCGGCCAGTCGGGATGGGCCGGATCGAACTTCAGGAATTGATGGAACAGCACCGTGGCCACATCGGCCATGCCCATGGGCATGCCGGGATGGCCGGAATTCGCCTTCTCCACCGCATCCATGGCAAGGGCGCGGATGGCGTTGGCGAGATCGCGATGGGGAACGTCGAGCGGGCGCAAAGCGTCCATGTGGGGGGCCTCGAAATCGGGGCGCCGATGCATCGACGCGAGGAGCGAGCGATGAAGACCGACAGGCGGCGCAACATGCCGCCCGAGCCCGAGCCCCGTCAACCCCAAGTGTTGGGTTTCGCGGGCCTCAACCGGCCCACCCCGTTCCCTGATGGTCGGGACAGGCCACAGTGTCGGTTTGGGGCCGGCAAGCCTCTCTCTATCACCCGTCATGGTCGGCGAAGGCCGACCATCCACGAGTTGCAAGCCGCAAGCTCCGCATCTTGCACCTCTTTCTCCTTCGTCTTCTAAGCGTACCGGCCCTGAGACGGGGTGCTGGGACAAACATGACGAGAGCGGTGGCGGCTTTTGGTGATGGTGACAAAGGCCCGAAGCACGTGCCTATGGCGGGCAAACTCGTGGATGGTCGGCCTTCGCCGACCATGACGGTTGAGAGAGCAGGGCGCTCCTTGGTTGACGGGTGTGGTAAGCCCCACATATGATTTCCAGCGTCAAGGCTCTAGTCTAAGCACTTGTCCAGGTGGAAAACTTCCGTGACACCGCGTCTTGCCGATGCATTCGACCGGATCGACGCCGCCCTCAGCCGATTGGAAGCGGCGACTGAGGGGCGCGCGCGCAACGCCGGCGCCGATCACGGACGCATGACGAGCGAGCTGCGCGACCTGCGCGGCAAGAACGCCGCGCTGCAGGCCGAGGCGCGCAACGTGGCGGCGCGGCTCGATTCCGTGATCGAGCGGCTGAAAGTGGTGGCGGAGGGCTGAGATGGGCAAGGTTCATATCGTCATCAACAACCGTGGCTATGACGTCGCCTGTGACGACGGCCAGGAATCCGAGGTGAACGAGTTGGCCCAGGATCTGGCGCGCCGCGTCGACAAGCTCGCCCAATCGGTGGGGCAGATCGGCGATGCGCGCCTCCTGCTGATGGCGGCACTCCTGGTCGCCGACGAGCTCTCCGCGGCCAAGAAGGAGCTGGGAAGGCTGAGCGAGGAAGGCGATCCCGCGAGCGAGGCGATGCTC
>DATHQQ010000537.1:0-2048 GCA_035482595.1 Verrucomicrobiia bacterium | reverse complement strand
GAGGCTGGCGGACGGCCTCGGATTCCATCGCTATTGGCTGGCCGAGCACCACGCGACGCCCATGCTGGCCTGCGCCAGTCCCGAGGCGTTGATCGGCCCCGTCGCCGCGGCGACCCCCCGGCTCAAGGTCGGCAGCGGCGGGATCATGCTGCCCCACTACAGCCCGCTCAAGGTGGCGGAGACCTTCAGCTTGCTGGCGGGCATGTTTCCCGGCCGGATCGATCTCGGCCTCGGCCGTGCCCCCGGCAGCGACCAGCGCACGGCCTATGCGTTGCAGCGCGACCGGCGGCAGGCGCAGGCGGATGATTTTCCTGAGCAGCTGGGCGAGCTCATGGGCTATCTCCACGATCGGCTGCCGGAAAACCATCCCTTCGCCCCGCTGGCGAGGTCGCTGCCGGGACGGCCCGAATGCCCGGAACTCTGGCTGCTGGGCTCCTCGCCCCAGAGCGGCATCTGGGCCGCCGAGCTGGGGCTGCCCTATATGTTCGCGGATTTCATCAGCCCCCTCGGGGCCTCGATTGCCGCGCGCTACCGCGCCGATTTTGTCGCCAGCGAGGAACTGGCCGCGCCATCGATGGGCGTGGCGGTCTCGGTCATCTGCGCCGAAACGGATGAGGAAGCCTGGCGACTCTCGGCCAGCATCCGCATGGCGATCCTGCTGCTGCACGCGGGAAGGCTGATCGCCGTGCCGACGCCGGAGAAGGCGCGGACCTTCCTGGAAACGGAGCTGGGCTCGGCCGATGCCAAGGCCCGCAACCGGCGCCTGATCGCGGGCTCTCCCGCCACCGTGCGGGCCGGCATCGAGGATGTCGCGCGTGAATATGGCGCCGAGGAGGTGATGATCGTCACGATCACCCACGATCACCAAGCGCGCCGGCGCTCCTATGAGCTGGTGGCCGAGGCCTTCGCCATGACGACGGAGGGGAGTCTCGCGCCGGCCGCGGCGGCGTCGAGCTGACGAGCGCCTTCCTCTCGCCTGGGGCGGACACGGCGGTTATACTGCGCGCCCGGCGGTCCTGGTCTGTCCCCGTAGCTCAGCAGGATAGAGCAACAGTTTCCTAAACTGTGGGTCGGGTGTTCGAGTCACCCCGGGGACGCCAATTCCATCAATCCCGATCGGCCGCAAAAGTGAGAGAACGACAATACATTCCATATACGACAGAATATTAGCTAGATCTCGTTTGGTTTAATTTGACTATTTCGAGAAGATTAAATCATCCGAATTCTCATCCCGTTCGTCTCACACCGCGCCGCCTGCTACCTCGATTCGCTTGGTTGAGCGCGCAATCAAGCCCCGCTGCGCGAACTCGATTGCTGCTACATAAGCCACCCACTACAATTGCGTGCAATCGGGAGAAGCTGATGGGCGAGATCTTCAAGCGGACGGTGCCGGATGTGCCGCTGGCCTGGACGGGCGAGCGGCTTACAAACTCCGCAGGGCCGCAGGTCGAAATCGAGCATCTCCACCGATACTTCGTCGCGCGGACACTATGCCGTGGCCTGGACGTACTCGATATCGCCTGTGGGGAGGGTTACGGAAGCGCATTCCTCGCTCAGACGGCGCGCTCCGTCATCGGGGTCGACGTGGATCAGGCGACGGTTGCCCACGCCAGCGCGACCTACGCCGAGCCGAACCTGCGCTTCCTCGAGGGTGATGCGCGACGCATCCCGTTGCCCGATGGTGGTGTAGACGCGGTTGTCTCCTTCGAGACGATCGAACATCTGTATGAGCATGATGCTTTCCTGGCCGAGGTGCGGCGCGTGCTGCGGCCCGGCGGTCGCTTCGTCGTCAGTTCACCGGAACGCGACGTTTACTCGCCCACCGGCGCCGCTTCGAATCCGTACCATGTTCGTGAACTTACACGGGCCGAGTTAGTTGCGCTGCTGAGCGGAGCTTTCGTCCATGTTGCATTGCAGGGACAGCGGCCGATACTCGGTTCCGCGCTGGTCACCGAAAGTCCAGCGCGGCTGGCACGGAACGCAATGCTGACCTTCGAGCGTCGCGGGGCGGACCGGTTTGAGGCCTCGGAAGGCCTGTCCCGCCCGGT
>DATHQQ010000536.1:0-23205 GCA_035482595.1 Verrucomicrobiia bacterium | reverse complement strand
GCATGGCCATGGCGACGGCTTCGCGGGAATCGTCGAGCACCGAGACATAGCCCTTGTACTTCTCCGAGTTCCACATGATCGACCAGGGATTCTCCAGCTTGGCGATATCCTCCTTGACCTTGTCGTTCCGCCAGCCGAGGCCGGTCGTATAGATGGTGTAGGGAATCGTGTATTGGGCATCGACGTCGTAGAAGGGGCTCATGAACTGCGGCCAGCAGTTCTTCTTCAGGTTCGGGATGTAGTCCTTGTTGATGGGCTGCACCAGCTTGCCCGCCACGGCCTGGGCGATCCGGTTGCTGATGATCTCCGTGACATCCATGTCGCGGACCCCGCCGGTAGCAAGCCGCGTGATCCCCTGATCCATGCTGTCGAAGGTCGTCACCCGGACCTCGACATCGTATTTCTTGCCGAAGGCGTCGAGCAGGTTCTTATCGACGTAGTCGGCGTAGTTGAAGATGTTGAAGACGCCACCCTTCTCAGGTTCCAGTCCGCTCTTGATGGGATCCTGGAAGACCGGCAGCTTCACCGGCCGGTTGGGCCGCGCCAGCGGAATGCCGCCGGGGCCGACGGCCGTGCCGGCGGCATCGGCGAAGGCCTCGCCGCCCAGGAGGCGCAGGGCGACGGCGGAGAGGCCGGCGGTCCTCAGCGTCTGCAAGGCCTCGCGGCGGGAGAGTCGGCCCTGGCGAAAGGCGGTGAGGATTCGGCCGGCGACGCGATCTGCTTTTTCCATGTGAAGCCCCTGTTTCTGGTTGTTTGGCGTTGTCGATCTAAGCTTTCGTCAGGCGGGCATATGCTCCTGGAACCAGGAGACGACGCGCGCGCCGTAATCGGCGATGGCCGGGTGATGCTGCACCCAATGGCCCTCCTTCGGATAATGCACCAGCATGGATTTGGCGCCGTGCTGCAGCAAGGCGCGATGGAACTCGATCGCCTGCACGGCCGGGCAGTTCCGGTCCAGGGCGCCGCAGATGTTCAAGGTCGGCGTCTTCACGCGATCGGCAAACATGATGGCGCTGCGCTTGAAATATTCCCCGCCGGGGTTGATGTATTTGTCCAGCAGGAAGTTCTCGCAGAAGCCGGGGATATGGCTGGTCAGCTGCTCGCTGACATAGTCGGTCACCGGCGAGACGACGACGGCCGCGGCGAAGCGCGTGTCCTGGGTGATGATCCAGGCGCTCATGATCCCGCCATAGGAAACGCCGGTGACGCCGATCCGCTTCGGATCGACGATGCCGTCCGCGACCAGCCGATCGAGGCCGGAGAGGATGTCCTGGGCATCGGCACCGCCCATGTCGCCGGCGACGGCCCGGGCGAAATCCTGGCCCCGGCCGGTGCTGCCGCGAGGATTGGGCTGGAAGATCGCATAGCCCGCCTTGAGCAAGGTGACGTAGAGGGAGCTGCGTCCGACAGAGCTCGGCCGCCAGGACCAGACCGGCCCGCCATGGACATCGACGATGACCGCGCGCGGGCCGCTGCCGGCGGCGGGGCGCAGCAGCCAGCCATGGATCTCCCAGCCGTCCTTGGCCTGCCAGCGATAGGGCTCGGCGCGACCCAGGACAGCAAGGTCGGATGCGGGTCCTTCAGGGCCCATACGTCGGACGGCCGTCATCTTTCCGCCCCGGAACACGGCCAGGCTTTGGGGGGTGAAGAAGCCCTCGAGGGTGACGGCGCAATCGCCGGGCGCCGCCCCCGGACTCACGAAGGGAAAATAGCGTTCACCCCCCAGCGTGGTCTCGGTGCCCGACCATAAGTCCTTGGTACGGGCCGTCTTGGCATCGCAGAGCGCCAGCACCGAATCGAGGGAGCGGATTCCGGCGATCAACACCTCGGTCTCGCTCTGCCAGGCGGTGAATGTCGTGTCGACACCCCCGGTATCGACGCGACGTGACGCGCCGTCCGCCACCGAGACGAGAGTGAGGTCGCCCGTCGTCGACTGGCGGTCGCTGGAGAAGGAGGCGACCAAAGCGAGGGACTGGCCGCTGGGCGAGGCCGAAAGCCAGCCGATCTGATCCTTGGGCCGATAGACCGTGCGGGAGCTGCCGGAGGCAAGCTCGATCAGCCGCACGCTCGCCTTGTACCAGTCGTTCTCATGGGGATTGTCCGAGGCGATGCAGGCGATGGCGCCTGTCCCCGCCCAGCAGGCCTCCCAGGGGTTGAGTCCCTTGCCGGTCAGGCGGCGGAGGGTGCCGCCCGCGATCTCGTAGATCCAGAGGCTGCGCCACTGGCTGTCGTCGACGCCGATATCGACCTGCGGGCTCCAATCAGGGAGCGCGGGATCGATCGTCTGGAAGGTATAGCCGCCCTGGAATCCCGAGAGGTCCACGCCGCGCTCGGCGGCTCCGATCAGGATCCGCGCGCCGTCCGGGGACCAATGGGCATATTCCATCCATAGCTTTTCGATCGTGACCCGGGTTTCCCGGCGCAGGGCGAGATCGAGCAGGCAGAGCTGCATGATCCCCGCCTCGTCGCGATCCGAGAGATAGGCCAGGCTGCGCCCGTCGGGGGACCATTTGGGCGCCATATCGATGCTGGGCCCGGAGGAGACCACCTCCAGCTTGCCGCTCTCGACATCGACCAGGCAGATGCGCTGCGGCAGCGATCCCTCCAGCGCCTCGGCGAAGACGCCGCTGCCGGCGATGGTGGTGCCGTCGGGCGACAGCGCGATGTCATAGAGATCCGGCGGGCGGTGGGCGCCCAATTGCAGCCAATCCGCATCCGCCTGCTGCAGGCGCTTGAACAATTCCGTATCCCGCAGATCGTTCTGCAAGACCCTCTCCCCCTGTTCGACAAGGACTTGGTGTCCGGTCGTCTTTTTCGGCCGACAGGGCCGCAGCGCTGCCCCGCAGGGAAGGCAGCTATCGGCGCATCAGCTTGAGGGAGAATAGGGATGGGGTTGCGGAACGGCAATTACCTTATGCGAAGGATTCGCAATTGCCTCACCCCACCATGCGCCGGAACACGGAATCCCGGCGGACGAGCAGATGATAGAAGGCGGCCCCGATATGGAGGACGACGAGGGCCGCCAGCGTGAAGGCGCCCCAGATGTGAATCGCGAAGAGGGTTTTGGCCAGGGGCCGGTCGGGTGCGACCAGCGGCGGGAGGTCGAAGAGCCCATAGATATGGACCGGCGCGCCGAAAGCCGAAGAGCCGAGCCAGCCGATGATGGGCAGGATCAGGATGAAGGCATAGAGCAGCCGGTGACTGAGCCAAGCCGACAGCCTGATCCAGTTGGGCGTCTCGGGCGGCAAGGGCGGTGCCGGGTGCCAGAGCCGCCACAACAGGCGCAGCGCTGCCAGGGCAAATATCGTGGCGCCGAGGGAGCGATGCAGATCGAACAACTGGTTCTGCAGCTCGCTCTGGCCCACCCGCAGCATGGTGAGCCCGATGAAGAAAGCGACGATGACAAGGACCGCCGTCAGCCAATGCGCCACCCGGGCCGGCAGGGAATAGACCGCCGCCGTGGCCATGCCATTGTCCAAGGCAGCAGCCCGGGTCATCGGCTTCGACCAACCTCCGCCCGGCGCGGGTGACTCAGAAGCTCTTCGAGGGCATGGCCGGCGCGCTTGGCCTTGGTGGAGAGATAGCGGCGGTTTTCCCGCGTCACCAGACCGGTCAGGGGCTGGACCTCCGTGACATCGATGCCGGCGCGACCGAGGGCAGCGATCTTGTCGGGATTGTTGGTCAGGAGACGGATCTGGCGGTAGCCCAGCTGTAGCAGCATGCTGGCGGCGATATCGTAGCGGCGCTCATCGGCGTCATAGCCGAGCATCGCATCGGCATCGATGGTATCGAGGCCCGCATCCTGCAAGGCATAGGCCCGCATCTTGTTGCGGATTCCCGTGCCGCGGCCCTCCTGGTCGAGATAGAGCAGCACGCCGCCGCCGGCTTCGCTCAGGCGAGCGACGGCCTTGCGCAGCTGGTCGCCGCAATCGCAGCGCAGCGACCCAAAGAGATCGCCCGTCAGGCAGGCAGAATGCAGCCGCACGGGAACCGGGCCGTCCGGATCGGGATCACCGAAGACGATGGCGATCTGGTCGCGCAGCAGCGAGCCGCCGCGAAAGACCACGAAGCTCGCCTCCACATCACCCGCCAAGGGAACAACCGCGCGCGAAACGATCTCGAGGCGATGGCGGCTGCGGCCGAGCGCCGATTGCGCTTGCTCCAAGGTCAGGCGGTGGACTGGCGGCACGACGGACCGCCCCATCTCGGCCACCAGGACCGCCGGCAGCAGGAGCGCATGCTTGCAGAGCTCGATGCCCATCAGCGCCATGGCCTCGGCCGGTGCCCAAGTCTCGGGCGGCGCGGCATCCGATGGCCCGGCCAGGCGGCAGATCGCCGCATGATCGAGCCCACCGACAGGGATGGAGACGCCGCCGTCGACCGGCAGGCCGATGGCCCGTGCGCGGGCCTTGGACAGCGCGAGGGCGATCTCGATCTCGGGATCGGCGGCGATGGCCTCGAAAACGCTGGGGGAGAGCGCATCGACCGCGGCCAGCATCACCTGACCCTGTGCCCCGTCGAGCAGAATGGGCCGCCCCGCCCGCAGCTCGGCGAGCGCGCGATCGACCGCGACCTGCGCCTCGTCCTGGAACAATCCGCTGAAGGCTTTCCAAGCTTGATCCAAGCCGCGCTACTCTCTTGCTGATGGGAACCGTGGCGGGCCCCATGAATCGTTACACCCGGGGACCGTCGCTGGACGTACAACTCTGCGTGAGGAACAGTTGAGCGGGACACGAGTTGCAGCCGCTCACGGAGATGGGAACGCCGGGCATGGCGCACAAGACGATCTTGTCGGGCCTATGGTCGCGGCTCCTGGCGCAGGCGGCGGGCAAACCCGCCATGGCGCCGGCGCGGCTCAGCGGTGCCGCGCGCGGCTTCTGGCAGCTCTACGCACCCATCGCTGAGGGCCGCGCCGGGAAGAGCTTTGTTCTGGGCCAGCTCGGCCAATCCCTGGATGGACGGATCGCCACCGCGACGGGCCACTCCCACTACATCAACGGACCCCAGGCGATCGATCATCTGCATCGCCTGCGCGCCCTGGTCGATGCGGTGGTGGTGGGGATCGGGACCGTGCTCGCCGACGATCCGCAGCTGACGGTGCGCCGCGTCGCCGGCTCTCATCCGGCGCGGGTGGTGATCGATCCCAACGCCCGCCTGCCGCAGGATGCCCGGCTGCTCCGGGATGACGGCGTGCCGGTCTTCGTCGTGCAAGGCGGAGAGCGTCAGCTGCCCGGACGCGCGACACCTATCGTGCTGGCGATGCACGAGGGCCATATTCATCCGGCGGATATCGTGACGGCGCTGGCCGAGCGTGGCTTCCGCCGTCTCCTCATTGAAGGGGGGGCGAAGACTCTCTCGGGCTTCGTGGCAGCCGGCGCCCTCGACCGGCTTCATCTCTGCGTGGCGCCGCTGGTGATCGGCGCCGGCCCCGTCGGTCTCGATCTGCCGCCGATCGACCGCCTCGAGGAGGCGCTCCGACCGGAGGTCGAGATTCATCGGCTGGGGGCAGATGTGCTGTTCGATTGTCGCTTCCCCAGAAAATGAGAAACCCTCCTTCCTTCCGTCATTCCGGCGAAGGGAAAGCGCTCTAGGAAGGCACCGGCGGTGCGTCCTGCGCCGCGAAGCGGCGCAGCGCCGCGGCGACCTCCCGCGCGGTGTCCCCCCAGCTTGGCAGTGCGAGGGCAGCAGTTCTCGCGCCGGCCGCATAGTGCGCGCGTAGAGCGGGATCTCGGATCAGCTGCTCCAGCGCGCCTGCAAGAGAAGGCACATCGTCCGGCGGCACGAGGATCCCGGCGCCGGGCGGCACGGCTTCGGGAATCGCGCCCGCGGTCGTCGCGATGGTGGGCAGGCCGTGCCGCATGGCCTCGGCAAAGACCATGCCATAGCCCTCATGGCGGCTGGCGAGGACGAAGATATCGGCGGCGCCATAGGCGGCCGAGAGATCGGCCGCCTCGCCCGCCAGGGAGATGCGGGACTGCAGGCCATGACGCGCGATCCGCGCCCGGAGATCGGCGGCGGTCGCCGGCGCGCGATCCGGGCTGCCGATGATGCGGCAGGTCCAGGGGAACTCGGCCAGACCCGCCAGCGCCTCGATCAGCAGATCATGCCCCTTGCGCGGGGTGAGCGTGCCGATCGACAGCAGCCTTACGGGCTCGTCCGGCCCCCGCATCGATATCGAGCCAGCGGATGCGGGATCGCTTCCAGGCCGGGCGACGGCGAGACGCTCCGGCAATACGCCATAGCGCTCGATCAGCCGCTGGGCCGTCGTGCTGCTGGTGGCGATGGCTCCACGGGTCATGGCGAGAGCGCGGCGCTCCGAGTGGAGAAGTGCCTCCGAAGCCGCCGCGCCGAGGCCCGTCTCCTCGGCTAGCGGATGATGGACGAGGGCCACGAGGCGAAGACGACCGGCCTCTTTTTCGGCGATCTCCGGCAGGGCCCCGAAGGCGAGCCCATCCGCCAGCACCAGGCTTCCTTCAGCGAGACCCGCAAAGCTCTCGCCCGCCGCCGCCAGGTCGGCCGCATCGGGAAAGGGAAAGCTCGCACTCAGGGCCAGGTGCCGGACTTTCCAGCCCGCGCGGCGAAGCTCGCCGATCAGCCGGCGGTCATAGCCATAGCCGCCGGTCAGCGTCGCGAGATCGCCGGGAATGGCGAAGCAGAGATCAGCGTCCAATCGCCGCCTCGTACCAGCCCCGCGCCACATGGGACTCGTTCAGCTTGACGCGAAGGCGCTCGATGCCGTCGGACCCCGTGCCGAGGCGGCCGGCGCGCAAGGCCTCGGCCATGCGGTCGAAGATGTAGCGGGAGAGAAACTCCGTCGTGGTCTTCTGCCCCGCCACCGCCGGCACCGTGTCCAAATTGGTATAGTTCAGCGGCGCCAGCACCTCATGCAGCACCTCCAGCGCGCGGCCGATATCGACGACGATATTGTCGGGGCCGATCTCGCTGCGGAAGAAGGCGACATCCACGACGAAGGTGGCGCCATGGAGCTTCTGCGCCGGCCCGAACACCTCGCCGGGCAGGCTATGGGCAATCATGATGTGGTCACGGACTTCGACGGCATACATGTCGGGCCCTCATGCTTGGGGATAACGGATCAGGTGAAACAAGGCGCCGGGACGGCCGAGGATTCCCGGCAGCGCCGCCGGCAGCTCGGCGAAGGGCGTCTCCATCTGTAAGAGAATATCGAGCCGTGGATCGGCACAGAGGGCGAGCGCCAGGGCCAGGCGACGGGGATGATCCCAGCGCGCGCGGCGATCGGTCGCCACGGCACCGACCTGCGAGGCGCGCAGGCTGAGGCGCCGGCTATGAAAGGCGCCGCCCAGCCCGACCTGCACGGGATCGCTGCCATACCAGCTGAGCTCGATCACGCTCGCCTCGAAGCCCGCCAGCGACAGCGCGAGATCGAGGCCAGCGCCGTCGCCCGAGGCATGGAAGACGAGGTCGCAGTTCCGCGGCAAATCGCCGCTTGGTGTCGCGAAGGGAACGCCGAGCGCGGCAGCTACGCTGCGACGCGATTCGTCGCGATCGATCAGCGTCACCGATGTCGCCTTTATGCCGGCGGCAAGTAAGGCGGTGAGGCAGCCGATGCTGCCGGCACCCACCACGGCGATGCGGTCCCCCAGCCGCGGGGCGGCGTCCCACAGCGCGTTCAGCGCCGTCTCCATCTGCGCCGCCAGGGCCGCGCGTTCCGTCGTCACGTCAGCCGGCAGGGCAATCACGGCGCTGGCGGGCATCGTCATGCGGGTCTGATGGGGATGCAGGCAGAAGACGCGCTGTCCCTTGATCTCTGCCGGCCCATCTTCGACCAGCGCCACCATCGAATAGCCGTATTTCACCGGGAAAGGAAAATCGCCCTCCTGGAAGGGGCAGCGCATGCGGGCCCATTCGCTTTCGGGGACCTTGCCCGCGAAGACCAGCGCCTCGGTGCCGCGGCTGATGCCGCTGACGAGGGCGCGCAGGCGAACTTCATCGGGTCCGGGCGCCGGCGCCGAGCCCCGTCGGATCTCGGTGCGCCCCGCCCCAACCGTCCAGAGCGCAAGAGCCGTATCATCCGCGTCAGGCGTCACGGCATGTTCCCTTCACACAAGATTTACACCAGGGTGATCGGCGGCCGATATAACAGAGTGGTGATGGAAAGCGCTGCCGAGGAAGCTCTTACAGGAAGGCGGCTGATCGTCTTCGGCCTGACGGGCGCGAGCCTTCTGGGCTTCGGCCTCGCCATGGGCGATCTTCTGGGCAGCGGCGGCTGGTCCTGGCCGCGCCTGGCGATCCTGATTTTATTCCTGGCCGGGCTGCCCTGGACCTTGCTGGCCTTCTGGAACTCCATCATCGGCTTCGTCGTCCTGCGGCTGGTGGCCGATTCCGCCGGCTATACCAATGCCGCCCTTCGCCGCACGCCTAGGGAAGGGGCGATTACCGCGCGGATCGCCATCTGCCTTGCCATCCGCCATGAGGATGTGGCGCGCGTCTTCGCCCGGTTCGATTCCATGATCGAGAGCCTGGAGGCCACGTCCTGGGCCCACCGCTTCGCCTTCCATCTGCTGAGCGACAGCAGCCAGCCCGAGATCGCCGCGGCGGAGGAGCGCGAATTCGCCGCGCTCAAGCTTCGCCATCCCCGCGCCGGCTTCCTCCACTACCGGCGCCGGCCGGCGAATACCGGCTTCAAGGCAGGCAATCTGCGCGAGTTCGCCGAGCGGACCGACGGCAGCTACGACCATATGATCGTGCTCGATGCCGACAGCCTGATGTCCGCCGCGGCCATGCTGCGCCTGGTGCGGGTCATGCAGGCCAATCCGAGGCTCGGCATCCTCCAGACGCTGGTTACCGGCCAGCCGGCGGAGAGCGCCTTTGCCCGGATCTTCCAATTCGGCATGCGCCACAGCATGCGCACCCATACCATCGGCATCGCCTGGTGGCAGGGACCGAGCGGGCCCTATTGGGGCCATAACGCCATCATCCGGCTGCAGCCCTTCATCGCCCACTGCCGCCTTCCGCTGCTGCCCGGCCGGCCGCCCCTCGGCGGCCATATGCTGAGCCATGACCAGGTGGAAGCCGCGCTGATGCGCGCGGCGGGCCACGAGGTGCGCGTCATCGCCGATGAGTTCGAGAGCTGGGAGGAGAACCCGCCCAGCCTGCCGGACTTCATCAAGCGGGATCTGCGCTGGTGCCAGGGCAATATGCAGTATTTCAGCCTCCTCGCCCGTCCGGGGCTGAAGCCCATGGGCCGCTTTCAGCTGGTCAATGCGATCTTCATGTATCTGGGCGCGCCCTTCTGGATCCTGATGCTGGCCGCGGGCCTCGCCTCGGCGCTCATGCCCGCCTCGGCCGGCGCGGCGCAGTTCCCGGCCGCGCTCGCCTTCGCGCTCTATTTCGGCACGCTCGCCATCGGCTTCGCGCCGCGGCTTCTGGGGGTGATCGATATTCTGCTGCAGCCCGCGCGTCGCGCCGCCTACGGCGGCACGGCGCGGCTGCTGGCCGGCGCGCTCATCGATGTCGTCTTCAGCCTCCTCATCGGTCCCGTGATGATGGTGGCCCAGGCGCTCTTCCTGGCCGGCCTCTGCTTCGGTCGGCGGGTCGCCTGGCAGCCGCAGAACCGCGACGGCCGAGGGCTCTCCCTCGCCGAGGCCCTGCAGGGGCTTTGGCCGCAATTCCTCCTCGGCCTGGTGCTGGCCGCCGGGCTGCTGGCCGTAGCCCCCGGCGGCCTGCCCTGGGCGGCCCCGACCCTGGCGGCCCTCGGCCTGGCGATTCCCTTTGCCTGCGTCACGGCGGGGCGATGGATGGGGGGCTGGATGCGCCGGCTGCATCTCTGCGCGGTCCCCGATGAATATGCGCCCGCCCCGGAACTGCGCCGGTTGAACAATCTTGCGACGCAGACGCCGCCCAAGGCGGCGTGAAACGGATAGGGCTCTAAGCCGCTCCTGATGGCGGCCAGGGCGCCGCGGCCATGCGGCCGATGAGCCCGGCCAACCCCGCGGCTGCCCTCTCGACCAGCTGACTCCCCAGCGCCGCCGAAGCCAGAAGCGGATCGCCGATAACCCCGCTGGGGCTCAGATCCGTCGTCATCCAGGCCCAGGGCGCCGCCCCGTCCGGCGGCAGCCCCTCGGGAAAGCGCATCTCGTGGCGTGCCGCTTTGTCGAGCGCCACCAGCTCCGGGCGCAGATGGAGCATGACCGAGGTCTCGATCCAGCCGGCATGCCAGTCGCGCGCCGGCGCGCCGGCAGGTGCCACGGCCGACGGCTCGGCCAGCGCCTCCCAATGGGTCTGCACGACGAGGAGACCATGCTGGGCCCGAAGCCGCATGGCGGCCAGCGCGATCGGCGGCGGATTGCCGCCATGGCTGTTCAGGATCAGGAGACGCTTCAGACCCGCCGCGGCGACGGCACTGCCAAGGGTGACCCAGCCGGCGGCCAAGAGCTCCGCATCGAGGGAGAGCGTGCCCGGCAGATCGCTATGCTCGCTGGACCAGCCGATGGGCTGCAGCGGCAAGGCCACTGCCTGGGCTGCCTCGCGCTTTTGGGCCAGGGCCCCCAGAATGCCTACCAAGACGAGGCTGTCGGTGCCCGTTGGGAGATGCGGCCCATGCTGCTCAGTCGCGGCCACGGGAAGGATGACGATTGTCGGATCGCCCAGGCCGGCGATCTCCGCCGAGGTCATCTCGTTCCACATCCTCAGCATGCGCCCTCCTCTCCTTCATCCCCCGACATAGGTTCCGCCATTGACGTGGATCGTGGTGCCGGTGATGTAGCTCGCCGCCTCACTGCAGAGGAAGGCGATGGCCTGGGCCACGTCACGGGGCTGCCCCAGTCGGCGCATCGGGATGGTGTCGACATAGCCGGGGCCGTTCGCCGCCAGGAATTGGGCGACCATAGGGGTATCGATGGTGCCCGGCGATACCGCATTGACGCGGATGCGCGGCGCCAGTTCCCGGGCGATGCTGCGAGTCAATGCCAAGACGCCGGCCTTGGAGACGCCGTAGTGGGAATGGCCCCGGCTGCCGCCGATATGCGCCGCCTCCGAGGCGAGGTTCACGATTGCCCCGCCCTCGGCCATCACGGGCACCACACGGCGGCAGGCAAAGAAGACGCCGTCGAGATTGGCCGCGATGGTCTTTCGCCACTGCTCATCGGTCATGGTCTCGAACAAATGGTCTTCATAGATGGCTGCGGCGGTGACCAGGAAGTCCAGCCGGCCGAAACGCCCGATGCAAAGTTCGATGGCACGATCCATATCGCCGGTGCTGCTGGCATCCAGCTTGACCACGGCGATGCTGTCCCCGGCAGGATCGAGGGAGCGGGCGAATTCCTCCGCCCCCTGCAGGCCGATATCGGCCATGACGAGCCTGGCGCCGGCCTCCGCGAAGAGCCGCGCGATCCCCCGCCCGATGCCGCCATTGGCGCCTGTCAGCAGCAGAACGCGCCGTGAAAAATCGAACAAGCTTCTTCTCCTTCAAAACCTTTGATCACCACGCGCTTGCGCCCAACTTAATTCTCCTTCGTCATTCCGGCGAAAGCCGGAATCCAGGGGCGACATGATCAGCATTCCGCCGCAGACCCCTGGATCCCGGCTTTCGCCGGGATGACGGAAGAGGGAAATGCGCTACACAAATCCATAAGCCGTCCAACCGCCGTTCACTTCCAGCGTATGGCCCGTGACGTAGCTCGCCTGATCCGGCGCCAGCAGGAAGCTGATGCCTTCCGCCACCTCCTGCTCCGTCCCGAAGCGTCCCATGGGGGTCCGGCGATTGATGGCCGACATGTCGAAGCTGCCGGTGGCCGCCAGCGCCTGGGTCGTCTCATTGGCGATATAGCCCGGGGCGATGGCATTGACGCGGATGCCACGCTCGGCCCATTCGATGGCCTGCATTTTGGTCAGGCTGATCAAGGCGCTCTTCGAGACGCAATAGGGCCCTCGGGTCGGGGCCGAGACCTGGCCCAGCACGGAGGAGACGTTCACGATGGCGCTGCCCGGCGCCATGCGGCGGACGGCGGCATTGGAGATCTCGATGGGCGCCAGGAGATTGACGTCGAGGACCCGGCGCCATTGCGCCAGGGTCAGATCCAGCAAGGGCGCGTGATCCCAGACCCCGGCATTGTTGACGAGATCGTCGATGCCGCCCCAGGCCGTGGTCATCGCCTCCAGCACACTCTCGACCGCCGCAGGATCGGTGACGTCTCCCTGATAGCCCCGCGCGCTGCCTTCCCCGATTTCCATCGCCATGCGCTCGGCCGCAGCACCATCCCGATCGAGGAGGGCGACGCGCCAACCTCTGCTGACGAGAAGCCGGGCGGTGACGGCGCCGATGCCGGCACCCCCACCGGTGATGAGCGCGCGGCGGTGGGCGGTCGATGGCGCTGTCGACATGGGCGTTGCCTCCCCTTCGCTTCGTTCCGCCGCAGCTTAGCCGGCGCATTTCCTCATCGGCCAAATGAAAATTCATTCTGGCAGCCGGACTCTGGCGTCGTCGCTGGGCAATATTGCCGTCACGGCCAAGGTCGAGGCTGGGCCTGCGGCCAGGCGGAGGGCCGGAGCGCAGGTGATATATTCTTGTATTAGGTTTGTCGACATGGATTTCGCCCTCCGCTAGGATGGTGCCCCAGTGGTTCATAGGCAGCCGGCCCAGCAAAATCAGGAGAATTTCGATGAAGGACTTCAAGGGAATGTGCGTACCGATCGTCACGCCATTCGCAAAGGACGGGAACAGCGTCGATGAAGGCGCGCTGAAGAGCCACATCGATTGGATGATCGAAAGCGGGGTGCATATCATCCTGGCTTGCGGCGGTACGGGCGAGTTCGCCTATCTGCGCGAGGCGGAGCGCCGGCGCGTCTCCGAGATCACCTGCAAGCATGTCGCGGGCCGCGCCCATGTCTTCCTGCAGACCTCGGCCATCAATACCGCCGACACCATCGACAATTCCAAGGCGGCGGCCGACATGGGCGCCGATGCCATCATGGTCCTGCCGCCCTATTTCGAGGGCCCGACCATGGATGGGGTGATGTGGCACTACGAGAAGGTCGCCAAGGCGGTGAAGCTGCCGATCGTCGTCTACAACATCCCGCAGAACACGAATATCGACATCACGCCGGAGATCTTCACCCAGCTCATGAAGATCGAGAACATCCAGTACATCAAGGACAGCACGGCGAATCTGGTGCGCATCCAGCAGCTCGTGGCCACCGGCGGAAAGATCTTCAACGGCGGCGATCCCATCGCCTTCCAGGGCCTGCTCGCGGGTTGCACCGGCTGCATCTGGGGCGCCGTCAACGCCATGCCGAAGGAGGCCGTCGAACTCTACCGCCTGGTCGCCGGCGGCAAGCTCGCCGAGGCCGCGGCCCTTTGGCAGAAGATGCTGCCGGCGCAGCTCTTCTTCTGGACCCATGACTACAATCCCTCGATCAAGGCGGCGACCAACATCGCCGGCCGGCGCGTGGGGGAATGCCGCAAGCCGCTCCAGCCTCTGGGTGAAGCGGATATGGCGGCGCTGCGCAAGGCCATGAAGCCGCTCTCCCTCCCCGCCAGCCAAGCGGCTCAATGACGAAGGCGGTCTCGCCGACTCCACCATCGTCATTCCGGCGAACGCCGGAATCCAGGGGCCACACGGAGGGTGCTTGCCGCTCGCCCCTGGACCCCGGCTTTCGCCGGGGTGACGGAAGGAAAATAGGGCCGTCGACGAGCAAGGCGACGGCGGGCCGACCGAAAGTAGCGAGCTACATCGTTCACCTGCACCCGGTGAGCCTCGCTCTCTTATCCGTCATTGCGGCGAAAGCCGCAATGTAGCCGGCAAGCCTCACTCTCTATTCCGTCATTCCGGTCGAGGAACTCGCCGCTGTAGCCGGAATCCCGCTGACGCGGCGTTCTGCTGCAGATAGCTCGTGAATCGCTTGCGGAATTCGACGGAGTGCAGATGCGCAAGCTCCTCCGCAAGATTGAGGTCGCGATCCCTGATCGCCTGGGTGATGGCCGCATGCTCGGACATCAGCGTCTCCAGGCCGCGGACCCGGCTTTCGGCCGCGAAGGAGAAATGCATATGCAGCATCCGCTTGCCCTCGTCGAGGATGCGGCCATAGAGCGAGGTGAAATAGGGATTGGCCCCCGCTTCGGCGATCGCCATGTGGTAGTCGTGATTGGCGTTGATCATCTCCGGAAGCTGGCGCCGGTTCACCGCTTCGGCAAAGGCCGCCTCCCCCGCCTCGATCCGCGCCATATCCCGATCCGTCCGGTTCTGCGCCGCCAGCCGCGTGGTCAAGCGCTGCATCAGCTCGAGCGCATCGAGATGGGCGGGAATGAGTCTCAGATCCAGCGGGGCGACGATGCTGCTGCGATTGGGAAAGACGGTGACGAGCCCTTCCCCGGCGAGGCGGATGATCGCCTCGCGCACCGGCGAGCGGGAGAGGCGAAAGCGCTTGCTGAGCCCGACCTCGTCGAGGGGCGATCCGGGCTCGAGCTCCAGGCGCAGGATCTCGTCGCGCAGCCGCTCATAGACGAAGGCGGCGCCGGTCCCGCGAGGCTTTCGAATCGTGGCGGCGCGAAGCGCGGGCTTCGCCGCCGCCTTGGCGCTGGAATTCACGATCTTCACTGGCTTGCCATCACCTCTTCCAGCGCGCGGCAGGTGGTGATCGTCGCCACATTCCGCAGGGCGAAGTCGATCGAGGCGCGCTGCCAGGCTTCATCCACCGTCGAGCAGGCGTCCTCGGGCACGATCATGACATAGCCCTTGTCGGCACCGGTGCGGGCGGTGTGCTCCACGGACATGTTCGTCCAGGCACCGGTATTGATGATCACGTCGCGGTTCAGCGATTTGAGGATGGTCTCCAGCCGCGTGCCTTCCCAGGCGCTCATGCGCATTTTCTCGACCACGAAGTCGCCCGGCTGCGGCTCGAGCCCCGCGACCGGTGCCGCCCCCCAGCTGCCGCGAATCATCGCCTCGCTGCCCCGAACGCTCTGGAAGAGAGGGGCGTTCAGCGTCATGCCCGGCGCGCCGGGATCGACCACGAACCAGACGTGGATCACGGGGATGCCGAGGGTGCGGCAGGCCCGCGCGAGGCGGCTCACATTCCGGACGATGTTCTGCCGGGTGGCATGGCCGGGGGCGCCGGAGCTGGCGAAGGCCCCGCCCTCGCTGATCACATCGTTCTGCAGATCCTGGATGATGAGGGCGCAGCGGGCCGGATCGAGCGCCAGACCCACAGACTCTGCCTCGGCCTCGCTCTCTTGCTTCGCCCCCGCCCGCGCACGGGCGGCGGCTGGGCGCCGCTTGCGCATGAAGGGCTCGACACGCGGGCCGACCTTGGTGCGAAGGCTGTAGACGGAGGTGCTCGCCGCCAGAAACAGCGTCTTGAAATCGGCGCCGCCCCAGTGAAGATTTCCGACTACTTCGGGCACGGCGATCCGGCCGAGCAGCTCGGCCTTGGGCGAGAAGACCCAGACGCCGCCCGGCCCCGTGCACCAGACATTGCCCCGCTCGTCGCATTTCATGCCGTCGGGACCTCCGGCTTCCTTCTGCGAGATCATTCCCTCGGCGAAGATCTCGCCCCGCCGGAGCGCGCCGTTCGCCGCCACCCCATAGACGCGAATCAGGCCGACTTCGGAATCGTTGATGTAGAGGCACTTCTCGTCGGGCGAGAAGCAGAGGCCGTTGGGCATTACGAAATCGTGGCGCGGGACGACGAGATGCAGCTTGCCGTCAGGGGCGAGGCGAAACACCCCCTGCCAGCCGAGCTGGCGGTCGCGCTCGACGCCATAGACCGGCATCCGGCCATACCAGGGGTCGCTGAAGTAGATCGATCCGTCCGACCGGACGCAGACGTCATTGGGGCTGTTGAGCTCCTTCCCCTCGAAATGCGAGGCCAGGACCTCGCGGCCCCCGGCGGGTGTTTCGCGGATGAGGGAGGAGGTCGCATGCTCGCAGACGATCAGATTCAGATCGGCGTCATAGGTCATTCCGTTGCATTTGTTCGCTGGCCGCCGGACCTCGCGCACGCCGCCCTCGGCATCCCAGCGCCGCCGGACATCGCCGGGCATGTCCGAGAACAGGAGATAATGCCCGGTCGGATGCCAGATCGGCCCTTCGGTGAAGGTGAACCCGCCGGCGACGGTTCGGATCGGCTCGTTCCGGTCCACCAAAGCCTCGAATTCCGGCGCCATCACGCGGTAGGACATTGCTTCCCTCCCCGCTCTCTTGTCTCGTTCGACTTTAACCAGCTCCTCAGCCGGCAGCTACGCGCTCGTAGGGAATGCGGCGAGCGAGCCAGCAACCGACGTCGACGCCCTCGACCCGGCCGGCCTGGCCGCGCCGGAAGGCCAAGGTCCAGTCGCCGGGTGGCGTGTGATCGAGCGCGCGGTGGCAGGGCAACGTCCAGACATCCGCCCCGACCGGATCGAGCATCTCCATTCGCCCCTGGCCCAGAAACCCGGAAAAGGCGCCATAGAGCGCGCCGCCGGTGTCCGCCACGGTGAGCTCGGCATCGAGCTCTGCGCATCGATAGCGGCCGGCGATATCGGTGGTGGGCCCGCCGCCACAGGGGCGCAGGCTTGAATCTTGGTTGTCTTGCGGCCGGCTCATCCGCAGTCCGGCGTCGCCGAAGCTCAGCGATGTTCCCGAGGCGTTGCTCGCCGAACCGTCGGCCCGGAGGTCGAGCTCTTCCGCGGAGTGACCATAGCGCAGTCTGATCTGCCCCGCCGATGCCAGGGCGATTCGTACCGCAAGCCCGGTCTCCGGCTCCAGATAGCTGCCGAGCCATGTCGGCGCCGGGATGGCGGCGTCGGGCTTCGGCCGCTCTTCGCCCAACACGGCGGCGAGCAGGTCGACCGCCGCGGCCCGCGCGTCGGACAGGTGATTGAACATGACAACGACAGAGACCCGTTCCGAGGGAACATGGAGACGATGGCTGCGCCATCCGCGCAACGCGCCGCCATGGCTGGTGGTCGCGCGGCCGAATTCGGTCGACCGGGCCAAGCCGAAGCCATAGGCGGCCAAGGCGCCATTGGCGAAGTTGACCGGTGCGGACAGCCGCCGATACATGGACTCTGGCTCGTCGCGGGTCGCATCGATATGCCGTTCCCAGGCGATCATGTCGTCGAGAGAGGCACCGATCCCGGCATCGCCTGTCCAGATAACGCGATTTTCTGCGGCGCGGAAACCAATGGCTTGCGTACCCTCGTAGCCCTCCGTCCCATCCGGCATGGCGCGCGTGTCGGCGGCCAGGAAGGCGTTGGACATCCCGGCGCGCTCGAAAATGCGGGTGCGCAACAACTCCGCATAGCTCCGTCCCGTGCGCTCCTGCAGGATATCCGACAGGATCCGAAAATTCTGATTGCAGTAGGAGTAGCGGGTGCCCGGCGCAAACTGGAGCTGCCGGGTGGCGGCCATCACGCGGGCGGCTTCGACCTCCCCGAACGGCGCCTCGGCGGGCGAGCCATGCAGCATCGCCACGGCCCAGTAGTCCCGCAGACCCGACTGGTTGTGGCTGAGATGCAATGCGCTTGGCGCAGCCTGCTCCAACAGCGGCAGGCGGGCGCGCACATTGTCATCGAGCACCGACGGGTCGGGAAATGCATCCAAGACCAGGCCACAGGTGAACTGCTTGGTGACCGAGCAGAGGCGAAACAGGGAGCGCGGCGTAAAGACAAGGCGCCGCTCGGCATTGGCCCAGCCCCAGGCGTGACGAGCCAGCACCTCGCCATTGCGCAATACCGCAACCGCACCCCCTGGTCCGGGATAGTTGCGGGGCAGAGCTTCGATAGCGCGGTTGAGACCGCCGGAATGTGAGGCCATCATGGCCGACACTCTCGCGACTTCACTCGCGGAGGGCAACTGCCGTGCTTGGAGGTCGGCACGGAGATGCGCCTTGTGCCACTCGAGGCAGGTCCCGGACGGGATGATAGCGGTGAAACACCTGATCCCGCTGGATTTTCCGGCATTGTTGGCTGGGGCGCCAGGATTCGAACCTGGGATCACGGGACCAAAACCCGTTGCCTTACCGCTTGGCCACGCCCCAATACCGGCCCGTCAAGGGGCCGCAACTTAGGCCGAAAGGGGGGCGGAGTTCAACCGGGCGGGAGGAGGCGATCGGCGACGTCCTGACCGAGGTGCGATTTCGATTATAGTGGCTTGGATGGCCGACCCGAAGACTCCCCCCCTCACCGAAAGTTCACGTGCCGTCTTGCGGGTCCTGGCCGCGCAGGGCCCCATCACGCGGCCGAAGCTGGGCGCGATTCTCGAGCTGTCGAAGCCGACCATGTCGGCCGCGGTATCGGAGCTGAGCGAGGCGGGGCTCGTCACCTCCTTCGGCACCTACAAGGGCGCCACGGGCCGGACCGCCAAGATCTACGGCCTGGGGCCTGCGGCGGGATATGTCATGGGCATCGATGTGGGCGAAGCGCAGGTGCGCGCCGTGGCGCATTCCCTCGACGACAGTCCCTTGGCGGCGATCGAGGAGCGCATTCCCAAGCGGAGCAAGGCGACGGTAGATGAGATCGGGGAAGCGATCGATTCCGTCGCCCGGGCGACCATGCTGGCGGTCGGCGACAAGTACAAGGTGCTGCGCAGCGTCGCGGTCGCCGTCCCGCGCATCGTATCGACGCACCGGCTGGGACGCAGCAAGCGCAAGGGGCCCGAGGCGGTCCTCAGCCAATTGCGGCGTCGGCTCGCGGGCCCGATCATCCTGGAGAACAACGTCAATTGCGCCGCGCTCGGCGAGATGCACTACGGCGCCGCCAAGCACCGCGAGGCCTTCTCCTATCTCCAGGTCGGCGTACGCATCGGACTCGGCATCGTGGTCGGCGGCAAGCTGTTGCGCGGCTCGAACGGGGCGGCCGGCGAAATCGGCCGGCTTCCCTTTCCCTGGTCCCCGACGGAAACGCCCAGCCGCGAGGGGTTGGAGCACTACCTCGGATCGGCGGCGCTCATCGAGCGCTGCGCCAGGGATTGGCCCAAGGCCGAAGGTCCCGCGCCCACCTCGGCGAAGGAGCTTTTCGCCCGGGCCGAAGCCGGCTCGATTCCGGCGCTGGCCTGGGTCAATCGCCACGCGCAGGATATCGGCCGCCTCGTCGCCGCCTGCGTCGGCATGCTCGACCCGGGGCTGATCGTGCTCGGCGGCGGCGTCGGCCAGAATCCTCTCGTCGTGCAGGAAGTGCAGCGGGTGATGAAGGAGCTGACCTGGTCGACGGAGATCGGCGTCAGCTCGCTGGGGACGAACGGCACCGCCCTTGGGGCCATGCGGCTGGCCGCGGACTACGGCCTTGCCCTGATCCTGGGCGAGAACGGCCACCCCGCCGTCGTCCTGCCGCCCCTCGCCACATCCAGACTAGCTGGCTAGACTTCGGTCGGCGACCAGGGCTTCAGCTTCGTATCCGTCTGGCGGTAGCGGAAGGTGATGTTCGTCAAACCTGCTGCATCCTGCATCTCAGCGATGATGAGCTGCGCGGCGATGATCTCGAGAATCGCATCGGCGATTGCATTGCCGAGGGCCGGCACCGCGATCACCGTCAGCTTGTCGCCGGGGAGAACGTCGGTACGGCCGGTGATGAGGACCGACGAACAACCGAAAGCCGCGACATCCCGCGCGATCTGCACTTCCCGGCCGGTGCCGAAGGCCATCAGGCCCGTCCTGGCGTCCTGGGATTCCATCGGCCCATGGAGATAGTTGAAGGTATCCCAACCGGCTGCCGGCACCCTGACCGCCTCGCGGATGAGCATTGCCGCCTCACCCGCGGTCGCAAAGCCCGCCCCGGCCCCCACGAGATCGATCGATGAGCGCCCCGCGAGCGCTCCCGCCGCCTGCCGGGCGAGATCGGCAGTGGCATTGAGGATCCCGGCGACGGCGCCGGGCAGGCGCGCCCAATCCGCCGAGGGCGCGCCGCCCAGGATTCGATCGGCGAGCAGCCCGATCGCCAGCAGCATGCCGGTGTAACCCGTCGAGCTGGCGCCATTGTCCGCACCCGAGTTCATGCCGATGACCGCATCCGTGACCTTGGCCAGCGGATTGTCGGTGCCCCGGCAGATCGCGATGCGCGGCAGCTTGGGGCGCAATTGCATCACCTCGGCGATCTCGCGACTCTGGCCCGATGCCGACAAGGCAACGAAGGCCTCCGCCGCGGAATCGAGAGCGTCGTAGAGATCTGTCGAGCAATAGGCCGACGCCCGAGTTCCCCGGGCTCGCATGAAGACGGCAGCGGCGATGGCTGCCTGGTAGCTGGCGCCGATGCCGGCGAAGCCGATCGCCTTGCCCCGAAAGCCGCCGAGGTCGATCCCGTCCAGCGCCTTGGTCACCGACCGCCGGACCTCTTCGAGGCTTTCCGGCTGCCGGGCGACCGCGTCGCGGTAGCCGATCCGCAGCATGGTGATGTTCGTGCTCATCTACGGTCCCTCGCTTTGAGAGTCGCTTCCGTCGGCAAAGCGCGTTCCGCCAGTGCCAGGGCCCCCATGACGGGAGGCTCGCGCAGCAGGACCACGGCACTGTCGGGCGAGACCTTCTTCATGGCCGCCGCGAAGGCCGCCATGAGCCGGGGCTGCTCGACGATGACGCCGCCGCCTGCCACCACGCTGGCCGCATCAGCGCCGCGCTTGATGAGAACGCCGACGAGTGCTGCCAGCGCCGCACCGCCCTCGACGATGACGCCTTGTGCCAGGCGCGAGCCCGCATCGGCCGCGGCGAAGACCGCGTTGGCGTAGCGCCCCCAGATCACCGCGCTGCGGGTATCATTGAGCAGGCGGCCCAGCATCGTTGGATCGTCCGTTCCCAACTCGCTCATCAATGCCTCCGTCAGCGGATCGGCGCTGTCGCCGGCGTCGATGGCGCCGCGGATCGCCTTGGCGGCATCGCGCACCAGCGCCGGCGCGCTGCCCTCGTCGCCCAGAATCCAGCCCCAGCCGCCGGCGACCAGCATGCGGCCCTCGGGCGCGCGGGCGACGGCGATCGAGCCCGTGCCCGCCACGACGCTGATGCCGCCGAAAAAGCCCGCGGCGGGGCCCATCAGCTCGGCATCATTGACGACCTGCACCCTCCCCGGCAAATGGCGCGCGAGGCTCGTCTGGAACGCCCGGCATTGCTCGTCGGTATCGCAGCCATGGGCGCCGACCACCAGGGCGGCGAGAGCCCCGGCGCCGAGGCCCTCGTCGGCGCAAAGCGCGGCCAGCCGGCCGGAGAGCTCCTTGCCGTCCGTCTCGACCTCCCGGATGCGCCAGGAATCCGTCGACAGGGTGCGGTCGGCGACGGGATTGCCGCCGCGCGCCAGCATGATCCTGGTCTTGGTGCCGCCGATATCGATGCCTGCGATGAAGCTCTGTGCCACGGATCCGCCCATGTTCCACCTCGGCCAAGCGCCGGCCGCCGGTCCGCCGATAATTAGTTAGGAAGATTTACGAACTATCTAGCCAAGGAGCAAGAACTATGATTTCCTCCCCTTTGTCATAAGCGCCAACAGGTGCAACGGGAGGCAGGAAATGAAGATCAGAAACATGGGACGGATGGTGCTGGCGGCGGCGGCCGTCTGGGGCCTGGCCACGACCGTGGCCCACGCCGCGGAGGTGTCCTTCTGGACCTGGCGCCAGGAAGACAAGGCGGCCTATCAGGAGATGTTCGCCGACTTCACCAAGCTCAATCCCGACATCACCGTGAAGTTCGAATCCTTCCCGGACGAGAACTATCCCACCATCGTCTCCACGGCGCTGGCGGCCGGCCATGGCGGCGATGTGATCCACACCCATGCCTATGGCTGGCTGGTTCCCTTCGTCAAGGCGGGGTATTTCGTACCGCTGGATCCCGCGACCGTGCCCTCGATCGCCAATATGCCAGCCGATGCCTTGATCGCGGGCAGCTACAACGGCGACGGCAAGCTCTATTCCCTGCCTTTCGCCTCCCAGACCCTGGGCCTCTTCATCAACAAGGATGTCTTCGCCAAGGCCGGCCTCACCCCGCCGACGACCTGGGATGAGTTCATCACGGTGAGCAAGGCGTTGAAGGCGAAGGGCATCATCCCGCTCGCCAACGGCCTCGGCACCAGCTGGTTCAACGAGATGTTCGTCGCCATCTTCACCAATCCCTTCCTTGGGCCGGACTTCGTGAAGGACCTGACGACGGGCAAGACGACCTTCAAGGATCCGCGCTATGTCGCCGCCCTCGGCAAGCTGCTCGAGCTGCGCGACTACATGCCGCCGGGCTATGAGGGCGTTGACTACGACACCGCCGGCCAGCTCTTCCTCACGGGCCGGGCGGCGATGCTGGCGGGCGGCAGCTTCGACATCGCCACATACCGGGCGGCCAATCCGCAGGTCAACATGGACTTCATCGCGCCGCCCGCGGCCAAGGCCGGCGATCCGCGCTATGTGACCAAGTTCTTCGACGGCGGCTATGCCGTGAACGCGGCCTCGCCGAACAAGGAAGCAGCCTTGAAGGTGGTCAACTACATGGGCACCAAGGCCTTCGGCGACAAGCAGGCGGCACTGCTCGGCAATATCTCGCCGATCAAGGGCGTGGAGATCAAGGACCCGATGCTGTCCCAGGTGGCGGCGCTGAACCAGTCTGCCATGCCGCATATCAATGTGGTCTACTTCCGGTTCCAGAAGCCGACTGGGTCGGAGCTGCTGCAGGGTGACATCACCAAGATGATGGCCGGCAGCATCACGCCGGAGCAGCTGGCCACCGACCTCACCAATGGCATCGCCAAATGGTACGTGCCGTTCCAAGGCAAATGACGTGAATCCCAATCGGCGCCGCGCGTGGATCCGTCTTCCGCGGCGCCGATCGCTCTGGATCGCCTTTCTGCTGCTGCCGGCGGCGCTGACCATGTCGGTCTTCGTTCTCTGGCCCCTGATTTCGGCGCTGCGTTTGTCGTTCTACAGCTTCAACGGTCTGCGGCCGGCGGGATTCATCGGCCTGGAGAATTTCCGCCAGGTGCTGACGGAGCATCCCTTCAGCGACTGGACCTATAACGCCTTCTTCCACAACGTCATCGTCTTCTTCGCTTTGATGGTGTTCGAGAACGGCACCGCCTTCCTCCTGGCCTTCGCCCTGTTGAAGGCGCTGCCCGGGCATCGGGTTCATCAGGTGATCGTCTTCCTGCCGGTGGTCCTGTCGGCGGTCATTGTCGGCTTCCTGTGGAAGCTGTTCCTCCATCCGCTCTTCGGCCTCGTCAACCAGGCGCTGGCCCTGGTGGATATCCCCGGGAGAGCCTGGCTCGGCGATGAGTCGACGGCGCTGGGCAGCATC
>DATHQQ010000535.1:0-5346 GCA_035482595.1 Verrucomicrobiia bacterium | reverse complement strand
CATTCCAGCGAAGACCGGAATCCAGGGACCACATGATCAGCACTTTGCCGCACGCCCCTGGATCCCGGCTTTCGCCGGGATGACGGGGGAGAGGGAGGCGGCTTGATTGGATCGATCGCGCGCTCCACGAAGAGGCTCTATCCCTCCCAAGACTCCAATTTGAAGACATTGAAGCGCCAGGGGCCGAGGTCGATGAAGAGGCCGGGGTCGATCAGGGCGGCGCCGTCGCGGTCGTAGAGCTCGCTGCCCATCTCATCGGTGAGCCGCCAGGTCTTGTTGGCGAGGCCGGCGAAGGGCAGCCTCAGATCGCATTGACCCCGGTGATCGGTGTAGTTGACCACGACAACATAGCGGGCGCCGGCCGCGCCCTGCCAAGCATAAGCGATGAAGCCCTCGGCGGTGGGGTTGCCCGGCCAGGCCTGCCGCGGATCCAGGAGCGACCAGGCACCGTTGCGAAAGGCGTCGTTGGCCTTCAGCACCTCCAGGAGCTTCGCATAGAAGGCCGCGATCTCAGGGTCCGGGGTCTCGACCGGCCCGCGGGAGAGATGGGTCGGCAGGCGTACTTTCGCGCCCTCGGCCTGGCCCTGCTGGAGGAAGCGCAGGCCCGGCGCCAGGAAGGTGACGACGGCGGCGGCCTGATGCTGCGGCCAGGGGAAGGTGGCGGCGGCCCGCGGCTCGTCATGATTCTCCAGGAAGCGGGCGAGCTTGTCCTGATAGTCGAGGCCGGCGGCGAAATGGCCGCGGATCTGCGCCGCATCGGCGTGGCGGAGCCGGTCGTAGAGCCGCTTGTCGTAACAGTAGTCGAAACCCTGCTGCTGCAGCTCCCATTCGAGGTCCCAATAGACCTCCGCCATGAAGGTGAAGCCCGGATGGGCCTGGCGGACCGCCGCGATGGCCTTGGGCCAGAAGGGCTCGGGCGTCAGGCCCCAGGTACGGTGGAAGACCTCGGGCAGCAGCAGCATCGCCATGTCGCAGCGCAGCCCGTCGCAATGCTTGGCGACCGCCGCCAGCTTCGCCATCTGGGCGGCCTGCAGCGCCGGATTGGCATAGTTGAGCTGCAACGTATCCGTCCAGCCGGGGAAATTCGGATCGCGGCCATGAGCGAGGATACGCGGCCCCTGATCGGTCTCGGCCCGCCAGTAATTGCCGGGGGCCGCCGCCGCCTCGGCTTCGCTGCCCCGGATGTAGAAATCCGGCTGAGTCCGAATCCAGGGGGAATCGAGGCCCGTATGATTGGGCACGAAATCGAGCATCAGCTTGATGCCACGCTTGGCGAGGCGGGCGCGAAAGCCCGCGAGCGCCGCAGCACCGCCCAGATCTTCATTGACCTTGTAGTCGGCGATGGCGAAGCCGGATCCCGCGATGTCCGCATCGGTCAGGCCGGGCAAGGCCGCCTCGCATTCGGCACGCCAGGGAGATGGAATCTGGCGCGAGACCGCCCGGCTTTTGGGGCCGAGCTGCCATACACTCAGCAGCCAGATCCAGTCGAAGCCGTCGCGGGCGAAACCGTCGAGGACATCCTCGCCGACATCGGCGAGGGTGACCGGCTTCCCGGCATCGGCCGATAGCCGTCCCAGCCAGGGGCGGGTGTTGATTTCGAGCAAGGCGGGATAGCGTGGCATGGTCCCTCTCCGTTCACCATTCCGGGTCATGGAGCTCGGCAATCATATTGGCGACGAGCCCGCTCCAGCCCGTCTGATGCGAGGCGCCGATCCCGCGGCCGTTGTCGCCGTCGAAATATTCGTGGAACAGGATGTGATCCTTGAAATGCGGATCGGTCTGCACCTTGTCGGAGTCGCCGAAGACCGGGCGCCGCCCATGCTCGTCGCGCCGGAAGAGCTTGGTCAGGCGCGTGCGCAAGCCGTCGGCGATCTCCCTCAGCGACATCATCTGGCCCGAGCCCATCGGCGATTCCACCTTGAAGCCGGGACCGAAGAACTTGTCGAATTTGCGGAGGCTTTCGACGATCAGATAGTTGATCGGCATCCAGATCGGCCCGCGCCAATTGGAATTGCCGCCGAAGAGATCGCTGTCGGATTCGCCCGGCAGATATTTGACCTCGGAGCGGAAGTCCTTGGCCTCGAAGACATAGGGATGATCGAGGTGGTAGCGCGAGAGCGAACGCACCCCATAGGGTGAGAGGAATTCATTCGTGTCGAGAACGCGCTCCAGCACCTTCGAGGCGCGGAAGGCGCGGGTCATGGACAGCAGGCGCGTGTCGTCGGCGCCGGGCGTATTCCACCGCGACACCAGGGAGGCCAGCGTCGGCCGGTAGCGCAGATACCATTCCAGCCGCTTGGTGAATTTCGGCATCTTCTGCAGCAGGGTCGCATCGATGACCTCGACGGCGAAGATCGGGATGAGCCCGACGAGGGAGCGGATGCGCATCGGAAACTTCTCGCCGCTCTTCAGCATCAGCCAGTCGTAGAAGAAATTGTCCTGGTCATCCCACAGCCCCATCCCCTCGCCGCCGAGATTGGTCATGGCGCCGCCGATCATCAGGAAATGCTCGAAGAATTTGGTGGCGATATCCTCATAGGCGTCGTCGTCCTGGGCCAGCTCGATGGCGATGCGCAGCATGTTGAGGCTGTACATCGCCATCCAGGAGGTGCCGTCCGACTGCACCAGCGTGCCCTCGACCGGCAGCGGCGCCGAGCGGTCGAAGCTGCCGATATTATCCATGCCCAGGAAGCCGCCCTGGAAGACGTTGAGGCCCCGGGGATCCTTGCGATTCACCCACCAGGTGAAGTTCAGCAACAGCTTGGTGAAGACGATCTCGAGGAACTTGCGGTCGCCCTTCCCCTCCTGGCGCTGCTCGGCTTCGTAGAGGCGCAGGGCCGCCCAGGCCTGGACGGGCGGATTGACGTCGCTGAAGTTCCATTCATAGGCCGGCAGCTGGCCGTTGGGATGCATGTACCAGCATTGGCACAGCAGGACGAGCTGGTTCTTGGCGTTCTCCAGATCGAGATAGGCGAGCGTCGTCAGATGGAAGGCCCAGTCCCAGGCCGCGAACCAGGGATATTCCCATTTGTCCGGCATGGAGATGACGTCTTCCATATTGGCATGGACCCATTCGCTGTT
Source organism: Verrucomicrobiia bacterium (assembly GCA_035482595.1). Classification (GTDB taxonomy): domain Bacteria; phylum Pseudomonadota; class Alphaproteobacteria; order Dongiales; family Dongiaceae; genus DASXQK01. The sequence goes on along the minus strand of DATHQQ010000535.1, from coordinate 2,265 downwards.
GCGGCCGGTCTGCCGGCTCATCGGCGGCTTCGGCTCGCCCGCGTCGCCCGTCAGCCATTCGGTCACGTCGTAGTGGAAATACTGCTTGGACCAGAGCATGCCGGCGAAGGCCTGGCGCTGGATCCGGCGCAGATCCTCGTCCTTCACCTTCTTCTGAATTTCGCCATAGAAAATATCCGCCTCCGCCTTGCGCAGCGCGAAGATGCTGTCGAAATCGCTGAAAGGGTCCGCCTTGGGCTGGCCGGCATTGAGCCGGACCCGGATGACCGTGCTGCCGCCGGGCGCCACGGTGCGCTTGTGGATGCCCGCCGCCTTGGTCCCGCGGGTGACGGTGTTGATGGCGGCCTTGTGGCCGTTCACCACATATTCGTGGAAGCCGTCCTTGTAGAATCCATGCGGGCTCTTGACGCCGTAGAGCTTGGGCAAATTGGTTTCGTTCTCGCAGAAGACGATCTCGTCGGCGTGCTCGAAGTGAACGATATGCTCGCCGAGCTTGGGGTGGTGAACCAGCAGGTTCTGGCCGAGCTGCTCCAGGGAGGGTTTTTTTCCTTCCTCGAACCAGCTCCAGGTGTTGCGAAACCAGATCTGCGGCAGAACATGGATCTCGGCGGGATCCGGGCCGCGATTGCTCACCGTCACCTGCATCAGGATGTCGTCGGTCGCCGATTTGGCATATTCGATATCGACGTCGAAATAGCGGTCGGCGTCGAAGATGCCGGTGTCGAGGATCTCGAACTCCGGCTGCTGGCGGGTGCGCCGCGCGTTCTCCTCCACCAGATGCGCATAGGGAAATTCCGCCTGGGGATATTTGTAGAGCATATGCGCATAGCTGTAGGTCGGCGTCGCGTCGAGATAGTAGTAGAGCTCCTTGACGTCCTCGCCGTGATTGCCCTGGCGATTGCTGAGGCCGAACATCCGCTCCTTCAGGATCGGGTCCTTGCCATTCCACAATGCCAGACTGACACAGAGGCGCTGCTTGTTGTCGCAAAGCCCGGCGATGCCATCCTCGCCCCAGCGATAGGCGCGGCTGGCCGCATGCTCATGGGGGAAATAGCCCCAGGCATCGCCGTCGGCGCTGTAATCCTCGCGCACGGTGCCCCATTGGCGCTCGCTGACATAGGGTCCCCATTTGCGCCATGCCTGCTTGCGGGCTTTCGCCTCCTCCAGGCGCAGCCGCTCGGGATTGGTCTCAGCCGCCATCAGTGTACCCCTCAGATGCCGGGCCCCTCGCTGCGGCCCACGTCCTGCCATCTTCAATGAACCGGGTGGCGGCGTCCATCCGTCGAGTGGGGGGTGGGATCAGGATTGGCTTCCTAGAGGAGCCCGTCCGACGCCGGCTGAGGCGCCGAGCAGCCGGATGATCTCCGCGGCAATCTCGCCGGCGGGCGGGCCGACATCCACCACGATGGGCTCCTCGTCCGGCGCCGGCTCCTCCAGGGTCTCGAATTGGCTCTGGAGCAGGCTCGGCGGCATGAAATGGCCATGCCGGCCGGCTAGACGCTGGCCGATGATCTCGCGGCTGCCGCGCAGATAGACCAGCCGCGCCTGCTGCCGGTTGCCGATGATCATGTCGCGATAGGCGCGCTTCAAGGCCGAACAGGTGATGATGCCGGGCTTTCCGGCCTTGCGCTGCCCGTCGATCCAGGCGGCCACGGCGGCGAGCCAGGGAGCGCGATCCGCATCGGTCAGGGGAATGCCGGCATGCATCTTGGCGACATTCGATTCGGGATGCAGAGCATCGCCCTCCTCGAAGGGCCAACCCAGCTTCGCCGCGAGTTCCTGGGCCACGGTGGTCTTGCCCGAGCCGGAGACGCCCATGACCACGAGCACCGGTGGCCCGCCGCGATGGGAATGGGGGCTGTCCAGGCGATGGACGCCGCTGGCATCGGCGATGAAGACCGGATCGGCCCGGCCGATGAAGAGGCCGCTCTCCACCACTCCGACGATGCGGCCGATGCGTTCCTCCAGCCGCGCGGGATCGGAGATCTGGCCGAAGCCGCAATCGAGGATCCGGTTGCCGCTGTCGGTGACGAAGGGCTCCCCCGTCGCCGTCAGCCGCAGCTTGGCGACGGAGCCCAGCGCCTCAAGCCGCGCCTTGGTCACCTCCAGGCCGAAGGTTATGACCTCGACCGGCACCGGCGCCTTGCTTCCCAGGCGATCGACCAGCTTGGCGCCGTCAACGATGATGGCAAGCCGCCGGCTGGCGGCGGCGACGATCTTCTCGCGCAGCAGCGCGCCGCCCAGCCCCTTGATCAGGTTCAGCGT
>DATHQQ010000534.1:0-3359 GCA_035482595.1 Verrucomicrobiia bacterium | reverse complement strand
GCCGGGCGGTGCCGAGGCCTTCGACTACGAAGCCGCCGGGCTCAAGCATGGGCCGAAGAACGGGCCCTTCGATGCCCCGGAGGAGGTGATGCAGGTCCTGGGCATGACCCGGGGGATCCTGCGGGCGATCTCGCCTTTGGTCACCGTCCACTCCCCTTCGGGCGAGGTCAACCGCCAGGCGGCCTCGGCGGCGGTGCGTCGCGCCTTGCCGAAGACGGAGTTCGGCAGCGCGAACCAGCCCACCCCCGATCCCGAGGGCCCGGCAATCTCCATCGCCACCGTGGTCAGGGTCACGGCGGAGGCCACGACGCGCAACGGCGGGCATTTCATCCGCGAAGCCATCCTCCAGCGCTCCACCATCCCGACCCAGCCCTTCACCATCCTCAGCTGGCGCCGCCGGTGGCCGGGCTGAGAGAAGCCGGACACGGGGCCGCTCCACCCTCTCCGTCATGGCCGGGACAGGTCCACGGCTGTCGGGTTGAGGTCGGCAAGCCTCGCTCTCTAGCCGTCATGGTCGGCGAAGGCCGACCATCCACGAGTTTGCCTGCCCAGGCGTTTGACTTCTACGCATTTTGCGTATACTATGAGCTTATGGTGCAGAGGGAATCTCGAATCTACAGCCGCCTGCAGATTCCCTGCAGAAACAGGAAACGGAGGCGGGAATGACTGTAGATTCCCTGCAGAAACAGGGCGGGGGATGCGTCAGGGCGAGGTGGCGGCCGCCGGCGGCGGGGCGGCGTGGAGGAAATCCAGGGTGAGCGCGCGCTCGGCGGCGCCGTTGCGGAAGGAGGCGCTGTCGATGCCGATGGAGACCAGCGTCCAGCCGTCGAGGGTCTGGCCCGCGCGCAGGCTCAGCACCTTCTGGCCGTTGGCGGGCTGGATCATGGCGCGGTTCGAGGTTGCGTCGCGCACGATGCCGACCAGGATGAAATTCATGGGCGGGGGCTGCGGCGCCGAGGGTTTCGTCGCGGCATCGCCGGCCGTCGCGGGGTCCGGGGCGGGGGGCGGAGGCGGCGGCGGCCGCCGGGTCGGCGAGAAGAGCGGACGCTCGAGGACAATCGCCTCCTTGGCGGGGTCGAGGCTGATCACGGCCATGGCCTGGGAGGCCGGCAGCGCCGATGAGCCGGCGGCGGCGGGCGGCACCGGCGTCGCTACGGGCGCGCCGACATAGGCCCATTGCGACAGCACCTTCAGCAGCAGGACCGTCGCGACCCCGCCCGCCAGCAGGCTCGGCAGGAAGCGGCCGATTCGGCGCGAGCGGACCATCAGGGGTTCGGGCTCGCCGGTACCGGGGGCGGGGCGCCCTCGGGACCCAGCCAATAGCCGTAGCATTCGAAGGCGACGGAGAGCGGTCCCGCCTGCATCGGCTGGCCGGGATCGCTGCTCGCCGAGGACTGGATTTCGATATCGTCGATGAACAGCAGCGGCGTGCTCGCCTCGACCGCTCCCAGCAGCTCGTAGAGCGGGCCGATCGTGGTCGTGACCTGCACCCGGACGGAGATGCGCCCAAGCCCGCTCTCCGTCTTGCCGCCGGCCCATTGGATGGCGCCCAGCGAGATCCCCTGGGCGCCCGTCAGCTGGCGCACCCGCTCCTGCAGCGCCGCCCCGGCGAGGGCCTCGGTATCCGCCCGCAGGAAGGCATCGGAATGACCCATGTCGCTGGCCATTTTCGCCGCCAGGCTCTCGAGCTCGGGCTTGGTGGCGGCGATGGCCTTGATCCGGCTCAGGCGGACCGCGGCCTCGTCGATGGCGTCGCGCGATTCCTGCAGCGACTGCAGGATCGGATCCACCACGGCTTGCTGCAGCAGGAGGATGACGCCGAGGAGCAGCAGGACGGCCGCCAGGCGGCTGCCCAATTGGCGGCCCGAGAGCTGGCGGCCCCAGAACTGGCGGCCGAGCCGGCCGCCGGCGGCCGGCTTCAGCGCGCGCAGCGGCTTCAGGGTGGCCCGTCTCATGAGCCCGCCTTCGGCGTCAGATCGGCTTCGATGCTGAAGCGCTCGCGCTGCATCGATGCATCCGGCAGGACCGGCCCGCTCAATCGCGCGCCCTGGAACATCGGCGAGTTCTCGATGACGGGGACCAGGGTCGCCGCCGAGCTGGCATAGCCGCTCAGCTGCATATGGGCATCGCTCAGCCTGAGATCGGTGAGCCAGGTATCGTCCGGCAGCCGCGCCGTCAGCTCGGCCAGCACATCCACCATCAGGGGCAGCGCCTCACGCTGCGTCGCCGCCGCGGCCCGGGTGCGGGCCAGGGTCTGCACCTGCTCGCGCAGCTTGGCCGCGGCATCGGCCGCCTTGCGGTATTTCGCGGTCTCGCCGGCATAGGCGGCCAGCACCGCATCGCTGCGGTCGAAATGGAGATAGAGGCCCGCCGCCGCCAAGAGGAGGACAAGCCCGGCGAGGGCCGCCGGCAGGCGCCAGGGCAGCCAGCGGTCGACGCGCCCGCCCAGGGCCACGGGAAGATAGATCGGCGCGGCAGCCGTCTCGGCCGGCGAGGCCGTCCCCGCTTCCTCGGGCTCCACCGCGACCCGATCGGGACGGATGCCCAGCAGGCCGGCCCGTTTCAGCGCCGCATCGACCGTCGCCCGCGGCACGACCGTCAGGTCGCAGACGACCTGGCCGCGCTGGCGATCGATGCCGGCGATCCTGGCCTGGTAGACCACCTCCTCGGCCCGGAAGGGGGTCAGCCGGTCGATGTCGAAGCCGACGCTCTCCCGCAGGTTCTCCGCCACCGCCAGGGGCAGCTGCAGGCGCCGGCGCAGCGCCCGCTCGGCCGGGATGACCGCCAGGATCTCGGCCCAGGGACCCTTGTCCTGCAGGCGCTGCAGCAGCACCCGCGCCGCGGCGTCGGGCGCATCCTGCTCGAGGCTGGCAAGGACGCGGGGCTTGCCGGCGCTCTCCTCGTAGAAATCGGTGACATCGTCGCGCAGCAGCAGATAGAGCCGGCGCCGCCGGCCCGCGACGAGCCGCCGCAGGACGGGCGGGATGCAGGCGCGGAGCTCGCCGAACCACCAGCCGAAGAACCGGGCCGCCAGCGCTGCCACCGTCCGCGAGCCGCCACCCTTATTGACGTCAGACGCCATTGTTCGAGAACCTCACGGCGTAGAAGAGCGTCAGCCGGACTGCTTCTTGTCCGAGAGCCAGCGACAAGTCCAGCCGGATCAGCGCCGGCAGCCCCGTCGGATCGGCCCAGCGGTCATGCCAGCCGGCCTGCGCTTCATTGGTCAGATGCCCGAAATAGGCCAGGCGCATCGACCGCACGTCGCCCAGCAGCACGGTCTGGGTCGCCTGATCGCCTTCCTCCCCCGAGCCGATGTGCCGCCGCCAGCCGAGGATCAGATTGCCGCCCTTGGCCCCCGC
>DATHQQ010000533.1:0-2303 GCA_035482595.1 Verrucomicrobiia bacterium | reverse complement strand
CTCCTCCTGCGCGAGCCCGTGAGCGGCCGCCCGACGCTGACATGCCCCTATCACGCCTGGAGCTACGATCTCGACGGCAGGCTGGTGCGCACGCCCCATGTCGGCGGCCAGGACATCGACGATTGTCCGGAGCTCGACAAGGAAACCCTGGGGCTGAAGCCCGTGCGGCTGGACTCCTGGGCCGGGCTGCTCTTCGTCAATCTGACCGGCGATGCGCCGGCGCTGACCGATTGGCTGCGCCCGCTGACGGAGCGCTGGGCGGACTATGATTTCTCGATGCTTCGCTATGGCGGCGGGCGCAGCTACGAGCTCAGCACCAATTGGAAGCACGCCATCGAGAATTATCTCGAGAGCTATCACCTGCCCTGGGTGCACAAGGGCCTCAACAGCTATTCGCGCATGTCGGACCATTACACCTTCTTCGCCGGATCGGATGCCGCCGGCCAGGGGACGACGGTCTATGCCCCCGGCAGCCTGCGCGGCCTCAGCTTGCCCGGGCAGAGCCTGCCGGCCGAGCTTGCCGCCCGCGCCGAATATCCCGTGCTCTTCCCCAATCTGATGACCGGGCTGCAGTCGGATCATTTCTATCTGATCGAGGTCCTGCCCGATGGGCCCGAGCGCTCGCGGGAGCGCTTCGAGATCTTCTTCTTCGGCGAAGAGGCGATGACTGGGGAGCTGGAGGCGATTCGCGCCGAGACCATCGAGCGCTGGGACGCGGTCTTCGTCGAAGATATCGACGTCGTCGAGCGGCTGCAGCAGGGTCATGCCTCCGCCGCCGCCACGGGCGGCCGCTTCTCCCCCGCGCAGGACCAGGCCGTCCATCATTTCCAGCGCCGGCTCCTCGAGCGGATGCTGGTTCGACAGAAGGCGGCCGCGGCGGCCGGATAGCGAGGGATTTATTCGGCTCATGCCCCTCTCGCCCGTTACGCCTTTTGTTGCCACGCAACGCTGACGGGCCGCGTAAATTAATTCTTGAAACAACTGGCTCATCCTTGTCTCGTCGTGGTTCCCCGCGAGCAGGAACTTTGCATGCTGCGTCAGATCGCCCTTGTCTCAACCACGAGGGACGTGCCGCTGCCGGAGATCGCGCAAACGGCGGCAGCCCTCCAGACCCAGGTATCGCGCGATCTCAGTTCGTTCTGGCGCTCGGAAGCCTGCGTCTCGGCCTTCGGCAGCCTCTCCGACATTCCGCTGGGTTATTGGCCGATCGTCGTGAGCGACGCCATTCCCGAGCCGGGGGCAGCCGGCATGCATCTCGACCGTCACGGCAACCCCTATTGTCTCGTCGAATGCGGACCCACCTGGTCGCTGGCCGCCAGCCATGAATGCCTGGAGATGCTGGTCGACCCCAGCGGCAATTGGCAGATCTGGGGCTCTTCGCCTTTGGCGAACCAGAGCGAGGTCGGCTATCTCGTCGAAATCTGCGACCCCTGCCAGGATGCCCAGTTCGGCTATGATATCGACGGCGTGCTGGTTTCGGATTTCTGCACCCCGTCCTTCTTCGAACCGGCGGATGGGGGGGCACGATACAGCTTCACCGGGGCCATCGAGCGGCCTTTGGCGGCGCTGAGGAATGGCTATCTCAGTTGGTTCGATCCCCTGTCGCGGGGCTGGTATCAGCAACGATATTTCGGCAGCCAGCCGAAATTCAGCAGCCTCGGGCTTCCGGGCGCGGCCCACCGGTGCCTGCGCGAATTCACCAACCGCGCCGAAGCCGACCACCGCCGGCTGTCGCATTTCAGCGCCGCGGCGACGGAGCGCATGCGCCAGGGCCTGCGGCGCCACGCCGAGGAATCGACGGCGGCCGCCGAGCTGCTGCTGGAAGAGATCGGCACCCTCGGCCGGCGCATGGCGCCGCTGGCTTTCACGCAGCGGCGGTAGCCCGATCTCGTCGCTTTTCCTCGCAGTGCCTTGATACGGGAGAGAGAAGTCTTCTCACCTCATGGCGGTGAGCGCGGCCGGCAGGTCGCCCAGCCGGCTCAGCGTGCGCACCGCGCTGCCGTCGAAGACAAAAACGGAGACCGCCGGCGGCCCATAGCTCGAGGCGTCGCGATGCACGCCCGAGCGTTCGGTCCCGACCAGGAGCTGCACCACGACGTAGCGATCGAGGGAGGGTTTGCCGTCCCGCCCGTAGAACTGGGCCAGGGCCTCGGTGCACAAGGGGGAATCGAGATCGCTGCCGGAACTGTCCGAGGGCTCGGCACCCTCATCCGGATTGCCTTGAGCCGCGCTGGGATCCGGGCCGCCGCCTTCATCGCCGCAATCGGCCGTGCTCCAGTCGATTTCGGCAAGCTTGCCGAGGA
>DATHQQ010000532.1:0-2332 GCA_035482595.1 Verrucomicrobiia bacterium | reverse complement strand
ATCGTCACCCTGGACGGCGTCGAAAAGCAATTCGGCGCCGTCCGCGCGCTCGCCGGTGTCGATCTCGCCATCGGTACGGGCGAATGCCTCGGACTCGTCGGCCATAACGGCGCCGGCAAATCGACATTGATGAACATCCTCGCCGGCACGGCGGCCCCGGATCGGGGACGCATCACCGTGGACGGAAGGGATCTCTCCGCGAGCTATGGCGCGGCGATCGCCCATCGTCACGGCATCCGCTGCGTGTTCCAGGAGCTTTCGCTCTGCCCCAATCTGACGGTGGCGGAGAATCTGCGGATCATGCATCCGGCCCTTTCCGGCTTTGCCTGGCGGCGGAAGGCCGGCGCGCTGATCACGGGCAAGCTCGACGAGATCTTTCCCGGCCATGGCATCTCGCCGGGCGCCGTCGTCGGCGATCTTTCCATCGCGCGCCGCCAGATGGTGGAGGTGGCCCGGGCCTTCACCGTGACGGTGGAGCCGCTGAAGCTCGTTATCCTGGACGAGCCCACCTCCTCGCTCGACTCCAGCGCCGCCGGCCAGCTTCTGGGATTTGTCCGCCGGGCCGTGGCAGGCGGCGCCTCCTGCATCCTCATCTCCCATCTTCTGGGCGAGATTCTCGGCACCGCCGACCGGGTGATGGTCATGCGCGACGGCAAGGTCGTCGATGCCCGGCCGGCTGGCGAATTCACCCGCAACTCCCTGGTGGGCGCCATGGGCAGCGTCGCCAAGGAGGAGGCCGTGGGAGTCGCCTTCGCCTCCAAGCGCCAAAGCGGCAGCCCGCGGGTGCGCGCGCGGCCGGCGGACCAGAGCGAGGGGCCGGCGCTTACCGCCTTCCGCGGCGAGGTCGTCGGCCTCGCGGGCCTCAGCGGCCATGGCCAGACCGATCTCCTGGTCCGCCTCGTGACCGAGGGTTCGCCGAGATCGGACCTCTATCGGGTCGAGGGGCCGGTGGCGCTGATCGCCGGCGACCGCCAGACCGACGGCATCTTCCCGCTCTGGTCAATCGCCAAGAACATCTCCATCCGCTCGCTGCGCGCCATGACCCGCAGCGGCCTCATCGATCTGGGCCGCGAGTCCGCGCTCGCCGCCGATTGGCACCGGCGCATCAACATCCGCACCCCGAACATGGACGACAATATCCTGTCGCTCTCCGGCGGCAATCAGCAGAAGGCGCTCTTCGCCCGCGCCTTCGGCTCGGAGGCCGAGATCGTGCTGATGGACGACCCCATGCGCGGCGTCGATGTCGGCACCAAGCAGGAGATCTACGAGATGATCCGGGCCGAGGCCGGCAAGGACCGGACCTTCCTCTGGTACACGACCGAGATGGACGAGCTGAAGCATTGCGACCATGTCTATGTCTTCCGCAACGGCCGTATCGTGGCCGATCTGGCGCGCGACGAGCTGAGCGAGGAGAAGGTCCTGCATTCCTCTTTCGAGGAGGCCTCGTGATGCCCGAGGGGCTTTCGCCGCAGCTCCTCTTCTCCCCGCGGGTGCTGCGCAGCCTGCTCCCGGCCCTGTCGCTGATCGCCTTGCTGGCGGCGATCTTCTATCTCCAGCCCCGGGCGATGAGCTATTTCGGCCTCAATCTGCTGCTCAATCTGGCGGTGCCGATCGCGCTCGCCACCATCGCCCAGATGTTCGTCATCACGGTCAACGACCTGGATCTTTCCATCGGCGCCTATGTCGGCTTCACCGCCTGCGTCGCAGCGACCTGGCTGAACGAGGAGCCGCTGCTGGGCATCGCGGTGCTGCTCGCCGGCATCGCCGTCTATGCTGCCCTCGGCGCCCTGATCTATCTGCGCAACCTGCCCTCCATCGTGGTCACGCTGGGCATGTCCTTCGTCTGGCAGGGCCTCTCCGTGCTGCTGCTGCCCACCCCCGGGGGCCGCGCGCCGGAGTGGCTGATGGGTCTCATGGGGCTGAAGACCCCCTTCCTGCCCTTTGCCATCTTCGCCTCGGTCGGTCTCGGGCTCATCGTGCATCTGGGGCTGATGCGCTCGGCCTATGGCGCGGTGCTGCGCGGGGCCGGCGGCAATGCCCGCTCGGTCGCGCGCGCCGGCTGGTCGGTGCTGAAGGTGAAGATGATCATGTTCGCGCTCGCCGGCTTCTTCGGCGCGCTGGCGGGCCTCGCCCTCGTCGGGCTCACGACCTCGGCCGATGCCAATATTGCGCTGCGCTATACGCTGCTCTCGGTCGCCGGCGTCATCCTGGGCGGCGGCGAGTTCGTCGGCGGCCGGGTCTCGCCCATCGGGGCCGTGATCGGCGCGATCACCCTCACACTTGCCGCCTCCTTCCTTTCCTTCCTGCGGCTCAACCCCGATTGGCAGATCGG
>DATHQQ010000531.1:0-2032 GCA_035482595.1 Verrucomicrobiia bacterium | reverse complement strand
CGTGCGCCTGACCGAGGGCCAGAGTGCCTATCTCTGGCGGATCGCTTTTCGCTATCTCGCGCAGCTGCCGCCGGACGCCTTCAGAATCGTGGAGGCGAGTCGAGCGGCCGGCGATGATCCGCCGCCCACCAGCTCGGAATGAGAGGCGCCATGGCGGGCGGAGAAGTCGCCGGGCCGCTGGGTTTGAGCCTGATCGTCCTAAGCCGATCGAAGTGAGACGTGAGTCAGGCTCCCGTCGTTCAAGTAGAGCAAGATTCACGGGGTCAGCTTGATTCAAGCTGACCCGATCTTGCTCTAGGGCGTGGCGACGAGGAGCTTCGGGTCGAGGCCCAACGCCGCCACGGTCATCGGGTTGAGCTGGCCGTTCGGCTGCAGCCCGCGACCCTCCTGGAACCGCTCGATCGCCTGCTGCGTTTCGGCGCCCCAGAGTCCGTCGGAAGGACCGCGATAATAGTTCAAATCCTTGAGACGGGTCTGGATGACCTGGATCGAGCTCGAGCTCAGCGAGCTCCCCAGGAAGACCGTGGTGACGGGGATGACAGGCCAGCTCGTGCCTGCCAACTGCTCGACCGGAATCTCGAGAGTCGCCACCGTGGCCTGGTTCAGCTCACCCGTGACCTGCAAGCTATGAGTCTGCTGATAGCGCTCCAGCGCCGCCTGGCTGTCGGCGCCCCAAATGCCGTCGACGGCGCCGGTATAGGCACCCGCCTGGCGAAGCCGTTGCTGCACCAGCTGCACAGCCTTCGGCGCGACAGGTTGGGTGAAGGTCAACATCAGCGGGGCTTGCGAGGTCTGGGCCAGCGCCGCGGTCGATGCCATCGTCGCGGCGAGAAGACAGGCCCCCATCAGCGAAAATCTGCGCATGGTCTGCCTCCGGATTTTGAACATCAGATCAATGCCGGCAAGGCCGGAAAGTTCCTGCCGCGCAACCCCGACGTGGTGCGGTCGGAGAGCGCGTCAAGCAGAACGGATCGCAGCCGTCACGGCGCTTTCGAGACCCGCTCCGCCACTTACGCAAGCGAGCGGAGCGGGCCCGGCAGTCTTGCCCCCATGTCCCAGCGCAATGAGCCGCCGCGAGGGCCGGCCTGCTGTTTCGTCGTGACCTCAGGAGGTCGGGACGAGCACCACATGCCAAATGTTGTGGAAGTTGTTGCCCTTGATTTCGCCCGGTGCCTTGTCCTGGACGAAGGTGTAGAGCGGATGACCGTCATAGGCCCATTGCTGCGTCCCATCGGTCCGCGAGACAATCGTCATCTTGTCAAAGGGCTTGTAGGCGCCGCTCGCCAGATAGGGAGGCCAATTCTGGGCGCATTCGCCATAGCAAGTGGATTGGCCCACGGTATCCTTGTCGTAAGTATAGAGCGTCATCCCATTGGTGGTGCTGATGACCTGGCCCTGGCTCGTCTGGCTTCTCATGAAGACATAGCCGGTCTGGGTCTGGCTGGCCTTGACCGGCTTGGTCTGGTTCGCATGCATCGAACTGCAACCCGCCAGCAGGGCGATGAAGGAGACGGCGGCCAGCTGCCGCCACAAGCTCGGGGATTTCGTCATTCGGACCTCCTTGGATCTGGTGAAACCGCCTCGACCCCAAAGAGGCCAGGCTCCTTCCTTTTCCGCTGCGGCGAGCCGCATTGTCTTAGGGAACGAAGGGAGCCGCCGTCGGTTCCGTGCCGGCGATCGATTCAATTCCGTACCCGCGAGCCGCCGGCTACGTGCTGTTGTGAACAGCGGGCAACGACTCGTCCGAGTATGAATTAGAGATCAAGCCCCTCTGCCAATGGGGCTGGCGCCCTGGTCAGATCGATCAATTCCAAGCGCATTCGGACCAAGGACATTCAGCAAAGGAGACTTCGTTATGCTCAGCAAGACGGATTTCGACTATGGCGTCGCGGCCGCGATCATCGTTTCGAAAATGAGCATCGCCTATCCCCCGACCCCGGAAGGTATCGAGGAAATGGCCAAGGTCTGGCGGGACGTATGCGAAAAGATGATAAGCTTGGCAACGGGCCCGACGCCCCACAAGCGATAGAGG
>DATHQQ010000530.1:0-2426 GCA_035482595.1 Verrucomicrobiia bacterium | reverse complement strand
CTTGCGCTCCTCGTCGATATCGCCGACATCGACTTCCGGCGTCTCCAGAAGGATATAGCCCAGCGTCCCCAGATCGTTGGAGGCGCTGGTGAATCCATTGCCGTCGACCCAGACCCGGATGAAGGCGATTCCCAGACCGATATCCGTCTTGGGGATGTTGACCGCTTCGCCGCCGAGAACAAGTTTGACGCGCAATGATGACCTCCCTTGCCCCTGGGTTGCAGGAGATTGAAAGCAGCATTCCGGCCCGGACATCGGATCTTTTGATTGACGAGCTTTGCTCGTTAAAATCGAGCCTAGTGGCTCAAGATTGCCAAAGCCTGAATCCGGCCGGGCACAATTCCCCCGGGCAGCGGGGCGCAGTGGCAATTAAATGTTAAACTGGTAAAGGATATATGGAGGTGCCGCTTTACGCGGGATTCACGATGCGTGACTTAGCTTCTCGTGATCGGCAATGAAGATTGAGCGACGGCGAAGAGCGAGAACGCGCGCGGAGACAGAAAATTCCGGCGCCGGCGGGGGAGGCATGGGCCATGTTGCAAAGCACGATCATCGATGTCGTCATCGGACTCGTCTTCACCTTCTGCGCGGTGAGCCTGGCGGTCAGCGCCCTCACCGAGGCGCTGGCCACGATCCTCAAATGGCGGGGGAAGAATCTTCTCAATGGCATCGCCGATCTGCTGAACGATCCTAAGGTGACCGGTCTTGCATTGGATATCTACAACCACGCCTTGGTGAATCCGCAATCCTCCGGTGTGGCCACATCCAAGGCGGGTATCGACGTGAAGCCCTCCTACATCGATCCCAAGCAGTTCGCCAGCGCCTTTGTCGAGGTCGCCGGCATTGCCGGCAGCGCCTCGGCCACCACCGCGGCCCAGGTCAACAGCGCGATCGCGAGCATCGGGAACCCGCAGCTGCAGAAGGCCCTTCAGGGCATGGCCGATCGCGCGAGCGGCGATCTGAACAAGCTTCGCGCGGAGATCTCCGAATGGTTCGACGACGGCATGGACCGCGTCAGCGGAACCTATAAGCGCCAGATTCAGGCCTGGTCCTTCGTCATCGCGCTCCTGTTCTGCATCATCCTGAACATCGACAGCCTGCGCATCGCCAAGACCCTCTGGGAGGAGCCGGCCGTGGCGGCCGGCATTGCCAGCGGCATCAAGGGCAACCAGGCCGTGGATAGCCAGATGGTCGTCACGCAGCTGGAGGCACGGGGCTTGCCCATCGGCTGGGCCAAGGGCTGGGATACCAGCGGGGGCGCCGCCAAGCTGTCATGGGTGATCATCGCGGCCATCGCCGGCTGGCTGATCTCCGCGACAGCGACGATCTACGGCGCGCCCTTCTGGTTCGACATGCTGCAGAAGATCACGAGGCTCGCGGGCACCGGACCGGCGCCCCCCGACAAGCCAGGCGGGCGGACCTAGAGCGCCGCCGGGGCAACGGCATTCCTGTCTTCAGGAAGAAGCCGCATCGGGCGCATTGGGCAGGACCATGACGCTTCGGTGCTGGGGCTTCGGCCAGAGCTGGTCGTGATTCCACCAGAAAGATCCGTCGGAGCGGATGATCGCCGGCTTCTGGCCATTGGGCCCGCGGCATTGAATCACGGTCAGGGTCCGATAGTCGGGGGAGTCGGGATCGAATTCGGCGGGAACGGTCTCGATGATCGCAATATGGCCGATGAAGGGTTGCGGATTGCGCGGATCGCGAATGGTCGGGTAGAGGAGCCAGGCGCCTTCCACCGGGGTGGTGATCACCGTGCCCAGCGCCTGGTCGTGGCGGGCGTCCTCGATCACGGAGTCGACGTTGATGTCATCGCTCACGGTGGCCCAGGCACCCGTGTTGAAGCCCGGCTGATGGCGAATGATCTTGTAGCACCAACAGACCGCGAAGCCGGCGCAATCGCAACCCGAGGGTCCGGCGCCCTCCCGCTGCGTGAAGGGCAGATCGACGGCATTGCCGTCGGCGTCCTGGGAGGGCCGATAATTGCCGGTTCCCAGGATGTATTCGCCCTGGTCCACCAGCGAAGCGGCCCGCGCGACGGCTTCCTGCCGGGTGACGGTGATATCGACCATGGTGCGATCTCCCTAGGAGCCTGTCTGAGAAATGGCTGCGCGCTCAGCAGCCGCAACAAGGGCTTGGGCGAGGAGGGCGTCGCGACGTGATGCTATCGCATCACGAGCGGCGGCCGACGACGTTCCCAAGCCCTTGTTCCGGCTGCCCGAAGGGTTGCGCTGCCCGCCCCGAGGGACGGCGTCGCGAAGGCTCGCCGATGCTCCAGCATCGCCTTCGCCTCCGCTCCTTGCCCTCGGGGCGGGCAGCGCAACTGAGCACGTAGCCATTACTTGGATAGGCTCCTGGCCGCGTGCTAGGCTCCGCGCGTCATGCCGCGAAATCATAAAGACGCTGGCGGAAAATCTCTGCCGGGC
>DATHQQ010000529.1:0-2154 GCA_035482595.1 Verrucomicrobiia bacterium | reverse complement strand
CCGTAGGGAGGCCCCGCGAAGAGGCTGCCGATCAGGGGTGCCTGGCCGATTGTGTTGATCAGGAAGGGCTGCACGGTTTGCTGCAGCACGGGCGCCAGAACGAACAGTCCCCAGATGCCGTAGATGATGCTGGGGATGCCGGCGAGAAGCTCGATGGCGATGCCCAGCGGGCGCTTGAGCACGGCGGGGCAGAGTTCGGTGATGAACATGGCGATGCCGAAGCTGACCGGCACGCCGAGGATCATGGCGATGAGGGAGGTGACGATGGTGCCGTAGATCGGCGCCCAGGCGCCGAATTTGTCGGTGACCGGATTCCAGACCTCGGTGACCACGAAGCCGAGGCCGAAGCTGCTGAGGGCCGGCCAAGCGCCGATGACGAGGGAGACGATGACGCCGCCCAGCAGCAGCAGCACGCAGAGGGCGAAGAATTCCGTCGCGCGGCGGAATAGCAGATCCTGGAGCTGCTGCCTGCGCCCGGTGCGCGGCGACGCGGCGGGGATCGCATCGTTGAGCGTGACGTTTGCCATGAGCGATCGGCTTCCCTGACCGAGGATGGGCCGCCCATGGCGGCCCATCCCCTAGTTTACTCTAATTTGCCTGCCCGAATCTTTCGTAAGGGCCTGCTTATTGCCAGAGAGGCGCGCCGCCGCCCTTGATCTCCTCGGACCAGGTCTTCTGGACCATCTGGACCACGCTGTCGGGCATCGGGACATAGTCGAGCTTCATGGCCATGTCCTTACCGCCCTTATAGGCCCAATCGAAGAACTTGAGCGCCGTCTGGAGCGCCGCCGGATCGCTGGGCTCCTTGTAGACGATGATGAAGCTGGCGCCCACGATCGGCCAGGCGTCGGCCGCCGGCTGGTCCGTCAGGATCAGATAGTAGTTCTTGGAGTTGGCCCAATCGGCGCCCGCGGCCGCAGCCTGGAAGGCCTGCAGGCTCGGCTCGATGGTCTTGCCGGCCTTGTTCACCAGCTTGGTGTAGGTGAGGTTGTTCTGCTTGGCATAGGCATATTCGACATAGCCGATGGAACCGTCGGTCTGCTTGGCCATATTGGCCACGCCTTCGTTGCCCTTGGCGCCGATGCCCACCGGCCATTCGACCGCCGAGTTGGACCCGACCTTGCTCGACCAATCTGCGCTCTCCTGGGCGAGATAGTTGGTGAACAGGAAGGTCGTGCCCGAGCCGTCGGAGCGATGCACCACGGCGATCGCCTTGTTCGGGAGGGTGACGCCGGGATTGAGCGCCTTGATCTTGGGGTCGTCCCACTGAGTGATGTCGCCGAGGAAGATGGCGGCGACGGTCTTGCCGTCGAGGGTCAGCTGACCCGGGGCGATGCCTTGGAGATTCACCACCAGGACCGTGCCGCCCATGATCATGGGGAATTGAGTCAGGCCGGCGGCGTCGAGATCGGCGGGCTTCAGCGGCATGTCGGAGGCGCCGAAGGTGACGGTCTTCGCCTTGATCTGCTTGATACCGCCGCCGGAGCCGATCGACTGATAGTTCAGTCCGATTCCGGTCTGCTTCTTGTAGGCATCCGCCCATTTGGCGTAGATCGGATAGGGGAAGGTCGCCCCGGCCCCCGAGATGTCCGCGGCCTGCGCCTGGGTCCAGGCGAGGGCGGCGAAGAGCGCCATTGCAAGAATGCGTTTCATTTGAGTGTCTCCGGTTGCCTCGTGAGTTGGCCTTCATCGGCGGGAAAGCGCGGGCGCAGCCCGGCCCGCTCCCCGGGGCGGACTCTAGGAAGGCTGGGCGGCAGCGATGTTTCAATTATGTGAAATAAATATGACAGCAATCTTCGGATGCACCACGGCCGCATCTCCCAGTCCTCTGATATGATTGAGGTTTCTTACCCCTCGCTATTGGGGACAAAGCCGTATGGCGCGACTAAGATGCGGCACCTCTGAGGGACCCTCCGATGGATACCGAGACGAGAGAGACCGAGGCCCTGGGCAAGCGCCTGGCCTGGAAGCCGGCAGTGGCCCCCGGCCGGCACACGCTGGCGGGGCGCTATGGCCAGGTGGTGCCGGTCGATCCCGCCCGACACGCCCATGACCTGTTCGAGGCCTCCCACGGCGCCGGCGGCGACCCCGCGATCTGGAATTATCTGGGGTACGGCCCCTTCCCGGACGAGGCAGCCTTCGCGGCCTGGCTCG
>DATHQQ010000528.1:0-5541 GCA_035482595.1 Verrucomicrobiia bacterium | reverse complement strand
AGCCACCCTTCCGCCTTCAACTGGCGCCGCATCATCGCATTGGCCGCGTCGAGCTCGGCCCGCGACATCTTGCCCGACGCGGTGCCGATGGAGAGCGCTTCGATGCGCCCGAGATCCTTGCTCTCCATGGAGACGAAGTAGTAGCGGCATTGCCGGAAGACGGTGTCGGTGCCGGCGACCCGGAAGTCGAAGACGGCGCCCCCGGCGAAAGGCACATTCGGCTTGTCCCCGCCCTGAAGCTTCAGCGTCGTCTCGGCCAGCATCTCGGAGACCGGCATGCCCGGTGCCGCGACCAGTGTCCCCTGAGAGGGACCAAGATCCGCCGCCGCGGCCGGCGTCGAGGCGCTCCCGAAGAAATCGTCCTGGATCGCCGCCGGCAGCGCGACCGCGAGCCCGAGGGCGAGCAGGATCCAGAACCCCCAGATGATCTTGTTCTGCAGCGCCGCGACGCTTCTGACGACGGGGAGCTCGGCATTCGCCTTGATCTGGAAGCCGATCACCAGCTTCACCATCACCGGAATGAAGGAGAAGGCCAACGCCAGGACGAGGCCGAAGAAGAGAATGCGCAGCGGCAGTTGAATCCGGTCCAGCATCGGCTGGAAACCCTCGGCCGCCAGCAGATTGCCGGCCATGCCGAGCAGGATCACGGCGGCCAACAGGCCGAGGAAGATCCAGACATGAACGCGAAGACTGTACATCCGGGCCCCCTCTCCGGCGACGCTTTGCCTCCGTCAGGCTTACCGCTGATCCGCCCTACCGTCACTCTCGCCCGGGTCCTAGGGGGCGAATTGTGGCAAACTCGGGGTATTCACAATCACCCCCCAAATACACGCAGGAGTCGCAGGGACCCCGCGTGTTTAAGGTCAGAGGCCATGAGGCCTCCGCGTCAGCTTCTGACGTGACCTATCGGGAGTTCCATGATGCGCTCGCTTCGGTTTGCGCTGGCTTTGCTTCTGGCCGCCGGTCTTGCCGGTTGCGCCTATGGCGGCGGCGGGTCGCCCTATGGCTATCAGCAAGCCAACGCCTATCCAGATTATGGCTATTCCGCCGGACCGTCGATCGGCCTGGGCTTCGGCTCCTATGGCGGCTATCCCTCCTACTACTATCCCAACTATCCCAACTATCCGAACTGGCATCACCAGGGGAACTGGCACCGTCCGCCGCCCGGTGGCTATCCCGGCAACGGCCATAAGCCGCCGCCGGGTGACGGCCATGGATGGCCGCCGCCCAATGCGGGCGGCGGTAATTCCCTCAAGCCGCCGGTCTTCGGCGGTAAACCCGCCAACGACGGGAACGTCGTTGCCGGTGGGAACCGCCGGCCCCTGCGGCCGCATACCACGAATCCCTTGTGCAAGGACTGCAACAGCTAGCCTTGCCCGGCATGCCGAGGGCCGGGATCATGGGGCCCCGGCCCTTTCTGGCAATTGACCGTTACGTATTTTGCGTATAGACTGAAATTATAGCGTCGACGGAATCCCGAACCGGCGGCCGAGGCCGCGCGACGGTGTGACGGCGGAGAGAATGGCTGCAGATTCCCTGCAGAAACAGGGATCACGGTGACAGTGCCCTCAGCACCACCTCTGTACAGAGGTACCAGCCGCTGAGGCGCCTTGCTCCAAACGCCGAGGGCGGGGATCATGGCGGCCCATGCGAATCCTCGCCCTCGGCCTGATTCTGGCCGTCCTCATCCTCCTCGGCACGATCCTTCTCTATATCCGGCGCTGGTCCGTCGGCCGCCCGGCGAAGGTCGACTGGCTGGCGGGGCTTGCCCGCCTGCCCCGCGCCTATCTGCATGACGTCCATGAGGTGGTCTCGCGCGAGAGCCTCGCCGGTGGCATGCATGCGCTGACGGCGGGCGGGTTGCTGGCGAGCCTGGCGCTGCTCGTGCTCATGGCCTGGGCCGGCTGGCGCGGAATCTTCCCGGGACTGCTTCTGCTGGCGGGCCTCGCCAGTCTCATCGCGGGATCGCTGTTGGTTGCCCGGCGCCGCTATCCTCGGAAGCCGCAGAGGCTTTCCGGCGGGCGGTTCCAGATCCTGCCCTTTCTGCTGCTGATCTTTCCTCTGGTCGCCGCCCCCATCGCCTTCGCCGAGATGGGTCTCCTGCCCGAAGGGCCGGGCGCCGTGCCACCGGGCCAGATCCTGACCTCCCTCCTGCTTCTGGCCCTGGCCGCCCAGATCGCCGGCGGTCCCTTGAAGCATGTGGTTGCCGGGGCCCTGCATCTGGTCGTCCATCCCCGCCCCGCCCGCTTCGGGGCGAGGCATCCCGTCGCCGATCTGGCGCCGCTCGACCTCGCGGCGCCACGGCTCGGCGCCGGGGCGATCGGCGACTTCGCCTGGAACCGTCTGGTCGGCTTCGACGCCTGCATCCAATGCGGCCGCTGCGAATCCGTCTGCCCGGCCAATGCGGCGGGGCAGCCTCTCAATCCCAAGGCCCTGATCCAGGATCTGGTCGCAGCGCTGCCGCGCCCGCCGGCGGAGCGCTACCAGGGCTCGCCCCATCCGCCGCGCATCGGTGAGAGCCTTGGCCCCTCGATCCTGCGGACCAGCGACGGGCGCGGGGTGATCGAGCCCGAGACTCTCTGGGCCTGCACCAGCTGCCGCGCCTGCGTCTATGAATGTCCGATGATGATCGAGCATGTGGATGCCATCGTCTCGATGCGCCGGCATCAGACCCTGGAGCTCGGCGCCACCCCCGGCAAGGGGGCCGAGGCGCTGGCCGAACTGAAGGCGGCCGACAATCCCGGCGGAAGGGCGCTGGCGAGCCGGCTCGATTGGGCGACGGATCTGGCCTTGCCGCGGCTGGCGGAAGTCGACAGCGCCGATGTCCTGCTCTGGCTGGGCGACGCCGCCTTCGAGCTGCGGGGCCAGCGGACCTTGCGCAGCCTGGTGCGGCTGCTGCGTCAGGCGAAGGTCGATTTCGCGGTGATCGGCGCGGAGGAACTGGATTGCGGTGACATCGCCCGGCGCCTGGGCGATGAGGCTTTGTTCCAGGATCTCGCCCGCCGCAATATCGCGCTCCTCGCCCGGCATCGCTTCCGGCGCATCCTCACCGCCGATCCCCATGTGCTGCATTGCCTGAAGAACGAGTATCCGGCCTTCGGTGGGCGCTATGACGTCGTGCATCACACGACCTTCCTCGCCGAGCTCATCGAGCAAGGCCGCCTCGCCCCCAGCCGGTCGCTGGGACAAGCGGTCACCTATCACGATCCCTGCTATCTCGGCCGATATAACGGCGAGATCGCCTCGCCGCGGGCGATCCTCGACCGCCTCGGCATCGAGCGCCGCGAGATGGAGCGCTCGGGCCTGCGCTCCTCATGTTGCGGCGGAGGCGGCGGCGCGCCGCTCACCGACATCGCGGGCAAGCGCCGCATTCCCGATATCCGCATGGATCAGGCGCGGGCGACCGGGGCCCCCGTGCTCGCGGTGGCCTGTCCCAATTGCGCTGTCATGCTGGAGGGCGTCGTGGGGCCGCGGCCCGCGGTCGCCGATATCGCCGAGCTGCTGGAGGCCGCGCTATGAGCCGGCTGCGCATCGAGCGCCGGCGCTTGCCCGACCCGGCGGCGAACGGCCGCCTCCGGCGCGACCCGCGCGCCGAACGGCTCGGCACCCCTGTGCCGCAAGCCGCCGCGCCGGAAACCGGACCCAGCGGACGCATCCGCCGCGATCCGCGCGCCGGCCGCGGGCCCGCCCGTGCCGCGTTGCCGCCGCAGCCCGCTGCAGCAGCACTGCCGCGGCGGGCGCCGCTCGAGGCTCCGGCCTGCCTCATCCTCGCCATTCCCGACCTCGAGGATGGCAAGCTCGACTCCCATGACCGCGATCTGCTGGGCGCGGGTCGGCTGCTCGCCGATGCCGGCCCCGGCAATCTGGTGGTCCTGACCCCCGGCAACATCAACGTGGATTTCGCTGCCGCCGGGGCCGACCAATTGCTGCCCGCAGCGCTGCCTTCCGGCTATGCGCCGGAGGCGAAGACCGCCGCGGTCCTGGCGGCCATCGAAGCCCTGAAGCCGCGCCATATCCTCTTCCCCGAGCGCGCGGTGGGCGGCGGCGATATCGGGCGGCGCGTTGCGGCCAGTTTGGGCGAGGCGCCGGCGGTGCGCGTACTGCGGCTCTCGCCCGAGGAGGCCGGGAGCCGCGGCAATGGCGGGGCCAGCGATTTCCTGCGCCGGCCCCCGCGCATCATCCTGCTGGCAGCGGAGGCCGCGGACCCTGTCTCCGGCGCGCTCTGGGCGGCGCAGGTTTTGCCGGCCATCGATCATCCGGTCGCGGCGAGCCGCCTCGCCGATGGCGGGCTAGCAGCGACCGATCCAAATGACGTGCCGCTGACCGAAGCGGATTTCATCGTCAGCGCCGGCAATGGCGTCAGCGACTGGCCCGCCTTCCATGAGGTCGCATCCGCGCTCGGCGCGGCGGAGGGTGGCAGCCGCGTCGTCTGCGATGCCGGGCTGTTGCCGCGCGGCCGGCAAGTGGGCGCCTCGGGCAGCCTGGTGGAGCCGCGCTGCTATCTCGCCTTCGGCATCGCCGGCGCCACCCAGCATCTCCAGGGCATCGCGCGCTGCGAGCGGGTGCTGGCGGTCAATACCGATCTCCATGCCGATATGGTGAAGCGCGCCGATCTCGCCATCATCGCCGATGCGCAAGAAGTGATGCCGGCGCTGGCGCGCCTCGCCCGCGAAAAACTTCGAGGCCGCGATGCCTCTTGATGTCGCGATCCTGCTCTCCATCGGCCGTCATCCCGCTTCGGGGCGGAGCCGACGCGCGGATCTCGATGCCCGCGCCCTCGAGCTGGCGCTGCGCCTCGGCCCCGGGGTCCGGCTCCACGCCATCCATGCCGGCGATCCGGCGGAGCCGGCGCTGGCCGACTATCTCGGCATGGGTCTGGCGAGCCTCACCGTGCTGAAGCAGCCGCGCGACGCCGATGTCCTGCCGGCACTCGCGAGCCATCTCGCGGCGTTGAGGCCGGGGCTGATCCTCGCGGGAAGCAATGCCGAGATCGGCGAGGGCAGCGGCATGCTGCCCTATCTCCTGGCGCGCGAGATGAAGGCTGCCTTGCTGCCGGCCATTGCCGAAGCCGCCCTTGCCGGCGATAGCGTGGCCGCCTTGCAGGCCCTGCCGCGGGGCCGGCGGCGTCGGTTGTCCGCCGGGCTTCCCGCCCTGCTCACCATCGATCGGGCCGCCCCGGCCGGCCGGCAAAGCGCCTTCGCCCGGGCGCGGGCCGGCAAGCTTGTCATCCTGGATGCCCCCGCAGCGGCAAAGGCCGACTCCGGCGTCCGAGAGGTTCCTGCCCGTCAGAAACCCAAGCGCCTCAAGCTCGCGACCGGCGGCAGCGCCGCCGAGCGCCTGCGGGCCGCCACCGAGATGCAGGCCGGGCGTGGCCAGCTCCTGCTCAATCCGCCGCCCGAGGAGGCGGCGCGCGCCATTTTCGACTATCTGGTCAAGGAAGGAATTCTTTCCCCTGCGACCCTTGTCGCTCCGGACGCGAGGGGCTAGGGTCCGCCTCATGTCGGAACGATTGCAGCAGCTTCTGGCCGAGCGCCCCTTCCT
>DATHQQ010000527.1:0-3204 GCA_035482595.1 Verrucomicrobiia bacterium | reverse complement strand
GGAACCAATCCTGCGCGCGGCGCACCGAGAGCCACTTCAGGATCTCATTGGCCATGAAGCCGGTCTCGCTGTCCGCGGCGGTGAAGATCGGCGGGGCGAAGCTGTGGCCGCGTCCCTCGGCGCCCGGATATCCCGCCACCGTGCCCCTGCCGCGCCGGGCCGCCACGCCCGCCCTCGAAGGCGCCCAGCATCCCTATCTCGCTTTTGCCCTCAACAATCAGCGTGAGATCGGCCTCTATACCGAGCATCACCCCGCGGTGCTGCAGGACATCGACGAGCGCGAGCTGCGCCAGCTGCGGGCCACCTATTACGGAATGATCAGCCAGGTCGACGATCAGATCGGCCGCCTGCTCGCGCATCTCGCGGCGACGGGAGAGGACCGCCATACGCTGGTGATCTTCACCTGCGACCATGGCGAGATGCTGGGCGACCATTTCATGTGGGGCAAGGAGGGCTATTTCGATCAGGCCTATCACATCCCCCTCATCATCCGCGATCCGCGCCGCGCCGCCGATGGCGGCCGTGGCAAAGTGATCGGGGAATTCACCGAGGCGATCGATCTCATGCCCACGATCCTGGACTGGCTCGGCCTCGATGTGCCGGCCCAGTGCGACGGCGAATCCCTGTTGCCTTTCCTGGAGGGCGAGAGCCCTGCCGGCTGGCGCCAGGAAGCGCATTGGGAATACGACTTCCGCGATCCCGTCCAGCGCCGCTCGGAGAACGCGCTCGGCCTCGCCGACGAGCAATGCGGCATCGCCGTGCTTCGCGGTCCGCGCTACAAATACGTCCATTTCACGGCTTTGCCACCGCTGCTCTTCGATCTCGAGGCGGACCCGGACGAACTCGTCAACCGGGCGGAGGATCCGGCTTACCAGAAGATCCGCCTCGACCATGCGAACAAGATGCTGTCCTGGCGGATGACCCATGCCGACCGCACCCTCGCCAGCCGATTCATTACCGATCGCGGGGTCATCGAGCGCAGCGGGCCCCGCCGGGCGCTGGCATAGGCTTGCGCCGTAGCCGCGTGGCGAACCCGGCTCTATGATCGACGCCATGGGGGAATCGACCGATCCGCAACCGACCGTCGTGGTGCCGGTCTTCAATGATTGGGCCGCGCTCCAGATGCTGGCCACGGGCGTGGCCGCGGCAACGGCCGGCGGGCCGCGGCCCCGGCTCGTCATCGTGGACGACGGCTCCAGCGAGCCCGGCCCCGATCTGGCGGCTCTCGCCCGCACAGGCCTCGCGGGCGAGATCTTGCGCCTCCATCGCAATCTCGGCCATCAGGGCGCGATCGCCGTCGGCCTCTGCCATGCCGTGGCGCGGGGCGACACCGGCACCATCGCCGCCATGGATGGCGACGGCGAGGATCGCCCGGAAGACCTCCCTGCCTTGCTGGCCGCCGTCGGCGAGGAGCCCCAGCGCATCGTCGTGGCCGAACGGGCCCGCCGCCATGCGCCTCTGGGCTTTCGCCTCTTCTATCAGCTCTACAGCCTCGTCTTTCGTCTGCTGACCGGCCGGCATCTGGGCTTCGGCAATTTCTGCGCGCTCGGGCCCGCCGCCGCGCGGCGCATCGTCCATATGCCGGAGGTGACCGTGCATCTGGCGGCGACGCTGCTCAGCGCCCGGCTGCCGATCCTTCGCCTCGCGATGGATCGCGGGCCCCGCTACGACGGGCGCAGCAAGATGAGCTTCGTGGCGCTGACCGGCCATGGGCTTCGCTCCATCGCCGTCTTCGGGGAAGCGGTGCTGACCCGCATCGTCATCGCCGCCTTCTGGCTGGCCGCTTTGGGGGCGCTCGTGCTCCTCATCGTCTTCATCATGAAGCTGGGTGGCATGGCCTCGCCGGGCTGGACGACCACGGTCGCCGGCGTCGTCATCGGGGTGGTGGTCCAGACCGTGGTGGTGAGCCTGCTGGGACTTCTCCTCATCATGCGCGGCCGGCGCGCCGAGACGCAGGACCCGGAGGCGCTGGCCAAGGCCATGATCCGGCGCATCGACCGCTTCGGCCCCGCCGCCTGAGGGGTCAATGCCAGGGTAGCCGGACGATCTCGATCCTGACCTGCTCGCGGGTCAGCCCGACATCTCGGAGCTGATGGTCGCTGAGGCCCTCCAAGGCGTGGCGCTGGCGGTGACGCTGCCAGCAAAGATGCAGCCAGCCCCCGAGGTGCATGAGACTCATCCGGGGCCACAGCGTGGCGGTGATCGCTCGCAGAATGCTCAGGGTCATGACCGGAAAATGGGGCTTCGGCCCCTGCCCGTCACGCCGGAACGCTTCGTTCCCGCCCGAAGCATTTCCCCTGATCCCGACCCGTGCACGGCGTAGAATGGCCCCCATGTCCCATATGGTTTCAGGAATCGAAGTCGCGGAGATCGGGGCCCTGGTCGGCGATGTGGCGCGAGCCAATATGCTTCACGCTCTGCTGGCGGGTCGCGCGCTCACGGCGGGCGAGCTCGCCTGGATCGGACGGGTCACCGCGTCCACCGCCAGCGAGCATCTCGCTAAGCTGACCGAAGCCCGTCTCATCGCCGTGGAGAAGCAGGGCCGTCACCGCTACTACCGGCTTTCATCACCGGCCGTGGCGCGGATGCTCGAGGGAATCTCGGCGCTGATCGCAACCCAAGGGCCCGGCCGCTACCGCCCCGCCTCGAAGGTGGACGATGAGCTCCGCTCGGGCCGGCTCTGCTACGACCATCTCGCCGGCAGGCTGGGCGTCGCGCTCGCCGACGCCCTCGTCGCGAAGGATTGCATCCAGATCTCCGAGGATGGCGGCATGGTGACCGCCATGGGCGAACGCTTCTTCGCCGAGCTTCAGATCGATCTCTCGTCGCTCGAGCGCCAGCGCCGCCATTTCTGCCGCCCCTGCCTCGACTGGAGCGAGCGCCGGCATCATCTGGCAGGCGCGCTGGGCGCCGCGCTGGCGACGCGCTGCTTCGACCTCGGCTGGATCGAGCGCACCAAGCGAGACCGCGCCATCGCCGTGACCCGCAAGGGATATGAGGGGCTGAGCGCGCGGTTTGGAATCAGCCTCGAGGATCTGCGAATACCGAAGGAGGCAGTTCTTCGAGCGGGTTGATTCTGCCGGCGCTCTGCGGCTCGGAAGAGCTAGCTCAACACCTCGCCGGGTTGCCCTGGATTCGCTGACTTCACAAACGAAGTGCAACACCTTCTTCAGGGGGTGTTGCAATGCAAAGATCTTATCGGCA
>DATHQQ010000526.1:0-2348 GCA_035482595.1 Verrucomicrobiia bacterium | reverse complement strand
TCTCTGCCAGCGGTCGAACGAGACAAGCCCAGAGAGGGGCAGGCGCTTGCGCCAGCCCCTGGTCTCCAGCTCCGGCGCGGGCAGGAACTCGCTGACATAGCCGAGGCAGAGAAAGGCGATTGGCAGGATCTCCTCGGGAATGCCGAGCGCGGCGCGGAGGTCCTGATAGCTGAGGATGCTGACCCAGCCGACGCCGATGCCCTCCGCCCGCGCGGCGAGCCATAGGTTCTGCACCGCGCAGACGGCGCTGTAGATATCCATCTCGGGCTGATGGGTGCGGCCCAGCACGGTGGCGCCGGCGCGGCTGCGGTCGCAGGTGATGCAGAGCCCCAGCGGCGCCTCGAGGATGCCTTGGAGCTTGAGAGCGCGATAGGCGGATTGCCGCTCACCCTCGAACATCTCAGCGGCCTCGGCATTCGCCGCCTGGAAGGCGTCATGGAGGCGTTGTTTCACCGCAGCATCGCGCACCAGGATGAAGTCCCAGGGCTGCATGAAGCCGACGGAGGGGGCGTGATGAGCGGCTTGCAAGATGCGGGCCAGAACCCCATCGGGGATGGGATCGGGCCGGAACTGGCTGCGCACGTCGCGCCGGGTGAAGATGCATTTGTAGATGGCGGCGCGCTCGGCCGCCGAGAGCGCATGGATGGAATCGGGAGCGATGGCGTCCATGAGGTCCCCTTTCATGGAACGGCGTTGAGGCGCCCTCCGTCCTCGACGGCGCCCTGATCGCTCCCGGCCGGTCTTCTGACTGAGGATCATCCCGCCCCGGCACCTTCCCGGCTCGCGCCAGTGGTCCATGCCGGAGCAGTCCCCATCACAGCGTTGGGCACATGGCGGACTCGCACCGCCTTCCCGATTCTCCCGCCGAGGCGGGCACCGGAAGCAGGGGGAGTCTTGCATGAATCCGAGGGGGTGCCCAGCCGGTCGAAGGCGATATTGCTGTCGCCGCGTAAGGTCGCTCCCTCTGTCCCGTCACCCCGGCGAAAGCCGGGGCCTAGGGGCGAGCGGCAAATACCTCGCCCCATGGCCCCTGGATTTCGCCGGAATGACGGCGGTGGGGCGGTTTTACCCGATCGAAAACCACGCGGGCTGAGCGACACTCAGCCGGGGGGTGAGCCCTCTACTCCGCCGCGACCTGCGCCGACTTCGCCGATTTCGTCGGCGCCTTGTGGAAGCTGCCGTCCTTCATGATCGCGAGCAGCCGCTTCTTGTCGCGGAGAATGCTGACGTCGGCCAAAGGATTGCCGTCCACCAGGAGGAGATCCGCGAGATAGCCCGCCTTTATCTGGCCGAGCTCATTGCCCATCTGCATGATCTGGCCCCCGAGCTTGGTCGCCGAGACGATGGCGTCCATCGGCGAGAAGTCGAGCAGCTTGACGAAATGCTCGATGTCCCGGGCGTTCGTGCCGATCGGGTTCCAGGCGAAGCCGTAATCGCCGCCCGGCAGGACACGCACACCCCGCTTCTTCAGCCTCTTCATGTTCTCGATGCACAGCTTGAGCTCGCGCTGGAAGAAGATCGCGACGGCATGGTTCTTGTCGATGCCGTAGCCCGACCCTTCCCCGACGGCGGTCGTATACATGATGCCGAGCGCCGGTGCGACGAAGATGCGGTCCTTATGCGCCTCGAGCATGTCGAGGGCCTCGCTGTCCGAGAGCGAGCAGTGATAGAGCACGTCGACGCCGTTGCGCAGCGCCATCTTGACACTCTCGGGCGAACGGCAATGGGCGGCGACCATCTTGCCGCGCGACTTGGCGACCTCGCAGACCGCCGCCACTTCCGCCTCGTTCATCACCGTGTGGTGGGCGCGCGCGAAGGGGACGAACTCGTCGCCCGAGGGGTTGATCTTCAGCGTATCGACGCCCTCGCGGCACATCTCGCGTGCGGTCTTGCGGAATTCGTCCGGCCCGTCGCAGCAGATGGCGAAGGTCTCGCGATACATATGGGCGCGGCGGACATCGCCGAGGCCGCCGGTGACCGTCAGCTCGGGGCTGGCGGCGCGCATGCGGGGGCCGGGGATATCGCCGGCGTCGATGGCGTCGCGGATGACCACGTCGAGGCGCGGCTTGGCGGCCGCGGCGCTGAAGATGGCGGTGAAGCCCTGGTCGAGCATCACCCGCGCATATTTCATCGTCTTCAGCGTGTGTTCCTCGGGCGGGATGTCGCCCAGCCCCTCCAAGGTCGGGGTGTCGCAGAAGCTAATATGGCCATGGGCCTCGATGAGCCCCGGCATGAGCGTCGCCCCGCCGCCGTCGACGACCCGCGCACCCTGCCGCGGCAGGGGCTTGGCTGCCTTGGCCAGCTGCTTGATGCGATTGCCCTCGATCAGGACTTCGCCGGCATAGGGC